>JAQBTX010000043.1 GCA_027624795.1 bacterium
ATCAAATCCAGTGCTTGAAGGGCATAGTCGCGTTCGGATTTAGTTGAGTTTGTATTTATCAATTCTTCGATTGAAGGATTTTTTAAATCTTCATTGGTTATTCCTGTACCTTCTCCTATAATTTTGATCAGTTCGCTTTCAGCATAATCTCCCCGCTCCATTCCAGTACTACCAAGATGTTCTTGTGCATTGCGCATAAGCGCTTGCGCTTCTTGCTGAATTAGATCAGAACGTGTTTTTTTGGCGACAGAAGTTTTTTCTCTAAACTTATCTAGGGTAATGCCCAAGCTTCCCCCAACTTTGCTTACGGCATCCTCTAAATATTCTTCTGCCTGACTTTTAACTCCTACGCCTACTATTTTGGTAAGATCTTGTTCAAACTGTGTTTGCTGTCCTTCGACTACTGAGAACTGTACATAGTTGGGAGTATTCAATATACCGTTTATAAGAGGCTGCAGATATACTGCAGCTGTGGGGGTAATACCTCGGTTGAGTAACTTTTCTTTTAAATGATCGTACAGTATGCGTGTTGGCCCATGCGTGGGAGGGTTGATAAGGTTCTCTTGCGCTGCATTGATAAAAAGATTGATCGCATTTGCTACCACTTGAGCTTCGTTTTTTTTTGGTGCCGGCACTTGTCCACCCCCTAATAAATCTGCACTTTTTGATGCATCTTCAGCCGCACTACTTTGCCTTTGCACTGCTCGCTTCACCTCTTCGGTTATTTCTTCTTTTTTACGATCCTGTTCTTGCTTCTGCATGTTAAATCTGTTTTCCTTATATTCGTCTATTTTACGTTTGGTGTTAAGGTGATTGGACTGATCTAATGGCGTTTCTGTTTGTTCCAATGTTGCTGTCATGTAATAAGTATAGCAAGAATTGGGCTATTACAGAAGGGGAAGGTGAGCTTAAGATGTACTCATCACATGCTTCACAAGATGCGCAGTAAGAGAATCTTTTTTGAAATATTCTTCCATGTCGCACGTGAGACATGTGACATTCGTATGCGACACTAAAAAGAGCGCTAGATCAAGGGGAATAAGAATGGGAACAATAACGAGATAGACTATACGAAATAGTTTCATTCTATATCTATGCTCAATTCCTCTTCTTGTTGTTCAGGTTCTGATTGTGATTCTTGACCTTTCAAGTCTACCACTAATCGACGGTCACGCCCTTCGCCTACCGAATAGCTGGAAAGCTCCGGGTAGGTGGTTGCAACATGTTCATGCATGATGCGTCGTTCATAAGATGAAAATCCACGAAGATAGGTGGCGGATTGTCGCTCTTTCACTTTTTGTGCAGCTTGATCTGCTATATATTGAAGCCGCTCGGTTTGTTTTTCTCGGTAATCATTTACATTAATGAGAATATCTGCTCGCTCTTGAGTTTCTTTAAATACAATTACTTCTAGAATTTTTTGTATTGCTCGTATTGTTTCTCCGTGCCTACCAATGACCGTTGGAGCGTCGTCGTCGGTTTTAATGTTTACGTGCATCATGCCATCTTCCTGCGCAACTGTTACTTTTGCGTTACTTACCATCTTATCAAGAAGTTCTTGGGTGTGTTTTTGAATAATAGTTGGATCAATCATGGGTTTAAAATAATTTTTAATTTTTGATTTTACTAACGAGCTGAGTTTTTGAGTTCCTAGCTTTCTGTCTATTCTCTAGGCTATGCTGGATTATACTAAAGAGTGAAAAAACATTCCAGTACAAAGAGAGCCCGATAGGTAAAGAATAGGAGAAATACGCAATCATAAGAGGAAAGAAATACTTTGTTTGGGTTGTCATTGCCTTCTGAAATTCATCTCCCATGCTTGGTTCCTCTTTCTTTCCATTCTCATCCACTTTCTTTACTTCTTTCTTTTGGTCAGTTCCCATATGAGCTAAGGTTGCTTTTGATTGGAAAAATTGAAGTACAGCAGTGAGTATGGGAACAGCTAAAAACGCTGGACCTGCTTGAGCTGGAGTGAGCGCTAAGTTGATACTAAAAAATGTAGGATCAATACTCTGAACTTTTAAGAAATCTGCATACAATCGATCATTAATCTGTTGCACCAAAATACCATTATCATCATGTTTCAAAAACAATTCAAGGGTGCGAAAGAGTCCATATACCAGGGGAATTTGAACTAATGCAAATAGACAACCACTTGCGGGATTTATGCCCTCTAGTTTATATAAGCTGAGCTGCTCTTTTTGAAGTCGTTGTTTATCATTTTTATGCTTTTTGTTTAAGTCATCAATTTTTGGCTTAAGCTCTTTCATCTTACGTGCTGTTTCCATCTGCTTACTAAAGAATGGGTGCATAACAAGACGTACGGCAAGGGTTATACCGATGATTGAGAATCCAAATGCACCGGGCAGTCCTACCTGAGTAAATATCTGGTAAAAACCAAGTAATACATTTAAGGTAGGATCAATAAATAATGTTGAAAAGATGGCGCCGATTTGTTCCATAAATATAAAAATAAATAATGAGACCTATTAACTGAATTGGTGGTCGAGTATTGATGTTTCCTGTCCTTTACGAGCCTTCCATAGAGCTTCGGTTACAAAGGGCATATAGGGATGAATCATCATGAGACTTGAGTCGAATACCTCTTGCATTGATGCAAGAGTATCTATACTACCATTTTGTATATCTTCTTTCAATTGCTCTATGTAATAGTCAGCATAGCGATGCCACACAAATTCGTACATAAGATCAAACGCTTTGGCAAATTGAAATTTCTTGAAGTTATCGTGATATTCTTTTTGAACAGAATTAAATTCTTTTTGAAGTTCTTTTAACATCCCTCCCCCTAAACCAGAGCCTTCGGCACGGTTCAGGGTACTCCCTTTAAAAGGGAGATCTTTAGGAATAGGTCCCCCTTTAAGAAGGGGGTCTCCGACGTTACGTCGGAGGGGGGATGTTTCAATCTCATTCATCTCTAAAAACCTCCCCACATTCCACAGTTTATTTCCAAAATTACGCATTGATTTGATCTTGTCATCAGAAAGTACTACGTCTCCCCCTTCTTTGGTGCCAAAGATAAGAGCAGCACGCAGAGCATCAGCACCATGCTCTTGTATTACATCGAGCGGATTTATGACATTCCCTTTACTCTTGCTCATTTTTTGACCTTTTGCATCTCGTACCATTCCATGTAAAAAGACATGCTGAAAGGGAACTGTTTTTGTTTCAAAATACCCCATCATAATCATGCGCGACACCCATGCGCGAAGAATGTCATACCCTGTCTCCATAACTGTTGTAGGGTAAAATTTGTCGAATAACGTTGAATTTTCGCCATTTTTGAGGGTGGCGAAGGGCCATTGAGCACTCGAAAACCAGGTATCAAATGTGTCTTCATCTTGAACAAATTCACATTCTCCACAGATTTCACAAGATATTGGAGGATCTACTGACACAAACCAATTATTATTTTGAGATTTAGGATTTTTAATTTGTTTGGATTTTAGATTTTGGAATTTAGAATTTTGACATCTATATGCCGGTATCTGAATTCCCCATACAATTTGACGAGATATATTCCAATCGATGAAGTTTTCAAGTATTTGAATAAGTTGTTTTTTAAATCGTTTCGGGTGGATTTGAATAGTGTCATCTTCCACCAGTTTGATGGCTTGCTTTTTGAGTGGTTCGACGTTTATAAACCACTGCTCTTTAGGTAATGGTTCCAATGTAGTATTGCACCGGTAACATTTCTTCAATACCATTTCATGGGGATTAATCTTTTCCATATATCCTTTTTCCTCAAGCATAGTTACAATCTTTTTTCGCGCGTCCGCTACTTTCATACCATCCACCAGATTAGTGTTTATCATGGTTCCATCAAATCCAATAACGGGAGGATACGTAAGGTTGTGTCGCTTTGCAATCTCAAAATCATTTATATCATGATTGGGAGTTACCTTCACCGCGCCAGTACCAAATTCTGGATCTACATACTCATCTGAGATGATAGGAATTTCTCTATCAATAAGTGGTAATACAACTGTTTTTCCTATGAAGTTTTTATATCGCTCATCCTTAGGGTGCACCATCACGGCAACATCTCCAAAATAGGTTTCTGGTCTGGTGGTGGCGATAGTGATGTCTCCTCCACCTTTTATGGGAAACTTGATGTGATATAACTTTCCTGTAATTTCCAGATCTACTACTTCAAGATCTGAAAAAGAAGTACCACAAGAGGTACAGTAATTTACCAGTTTGTTTGCGCGATAAACCAAACCCTCTTCATGAAGATGTTTGAACGTTTTGTATACGATTTTAACGATATCTGGATCCATAGTAAATTTCTTTTTGGACCAATCAAGTGCAAAGCCAAGTGTTCTTAGCTGGTTTTCCATGGTATCTCTGTTTTTCATCACAAAGTCCCAGATATCTGCAAATAAGGTTTTGCGATCAAAATCAAATCTACTTTTCCCCTGTTTTTTTAAATGCTTTTCATACACAAACTGCGTTTCTATACCGGCATGATCTGCTCCTGCAAGCCAGAGTACTTCTTTCCCCTTTAAATGCTGATACCGAATCATGACATCTTCATATACATACATGGCATGACCTACATGAAGATCGGCATTGGCATTGGGTGGGGGAAGAATAATGCAAAATGGTTCTTTGGTAGAATCTGCTTTTGCATTAAAATAGCCAGCTTGTTCCCAAAATGAATACAGCTGTTTTTCGTGATCCTGCGGTACAAATTTTTTATCCATGTATGGGTGTACTGTATCAAAATTAGCTTGATTTTGCAATATAAACATAGTATCTTTGGATGAATATGGAGTGGTTTTTAACAACATTGCACTGGTATGTATATTTACTGATTCTTGGAATCATATTCTTCCCTATAACTGCCCGTCTCTTTAAGCCATTTGCAGATAAAGGCTACCCTTTTGCTAAAACAATTGCCATCATACTCCTTAGTTACGGAGCATTTGTCATAGGAACGCTTCGCGTGCTTCCTTTTTCTCAAGAAGCATTAGTGCTTATGGTACTAATAAGTGCGTTTGGTATCTATCGTTTTTTTGGAAAAGAGATACAAGAGATTCGATCAATGAATCGTAAGCAACTTGCACTCATCATTTTTGAAGAGGTGATGTTCTTACTTGCCTTAATCATGCTCGTTTATATACGTGGACAAGAACCAGCTATTCGTGGACTTGAGAAATTTATGGATTTTGGCTTTATGCAATCAATTTTGAAATCTCAATATTTTCCACCACTTGATATGTGGCTTTCTGCAGATTCAGCCAATCCAGACGGCTATGCAATAAACTATTACTACTTTGGCCATTTGACCGGAGCCCTTCTCATAAAACTTTCTGGAATATCTGCATTTAAAGGTTACAATCTTATACTTGCTACCATTTTTGCACAAGGCATGACCATTACTTTTTCATTGATTCAAGGAATTGTTTCTTCAATTATGCAAAAAACAAAGCAATATGTTCCTTCAATTCTCGGATTTTTGAGTGGGCTTATAGGCGCATATATTGTAAATTTAAGCGGCAATTTTCATACGATTTATCTATATACGAAAGGATACCCGAACGAATCTCCTGTTCCCTTTTGGGGCATATTTCAATCACTCAAAGATATTACCAATACGATGAGTGCTGAGAATCTGGGTTTTATTGCCGCAATGTTTCGAAATTCAAGCTATTGGTACCCCAATGCAACGCGATTTATTCCCTATACCATTCATGAGTTCCCTGCATATTCCTATGTGGTTGCCGATCTGCATGGGCATGTATTTGATATTCCATTTGTACTATTAACGCTTGGCATTCTTTTTATGCTGTTTCGTCATTGGGCTTTGAAAGAAAAAAACTCTCGATATGAACTGATAATGAGTGTGATGATCGGAGGTATGATTGCAGTTAATTATATGACCAATGCGTTTGATGGGCCGATTTACTTACTCTTGGCGCTCCTATTATTCTTTCTCCATTACAAAATCTCTTGGAGATTTATCAAACAATCAGGAATATTGATAGGATCATTTATCGTTACATCGCTTCCCTATTCACTATTTTTCAAACCATTTTCAACGGGGATTGGGGTAAATTGTAGCCCAGACTTTTTAGTAAAACTTGAGAAATGGGGACCATTTTTGTTTGAGAAAAATAATTGTCAGCTCACACCAATTTGGATGTTTGGAGTATTGTGGGGATTCTTTTTAAGTGTTTTGCTACTGTATCTGATCTATATTTACTTGACCGAATACCGACATACAAAAAAATTCCACGTTCCCCCTATGCATCAGTTTATATTAATGATTTATGGATTTGGATTGATTCTTATTACGATACCAGAATTTATATATGCGAAAGATATATACCCAGCACACTTTCGCGCAAATACTATGTTTAAGTTAGGCTACCAGGCATTTATGATGATGGGCGTTGTATCGGCAGTGGTATTCTCACAGCTCATAACGTGGAAGTCAAAAGGAAGATATATAGCAGTAGGTATTTTTGCCATTATTACTATACAAATTGGTATTTACTGGTTTGTATCGTTTCCTTCGTTTTACCCTGGATTTGCAGCAGGACAAAAACCTGCTACTCCCGAACTTGATGGTTCTGTGTGGCTTGAACAAAACCACCCACAAGACAAGGAACTTATAGATTACATCAACAAACACATTACAGAGCAAGTTGTCATCTTGGAAGCTCAAGGCGACTCATACACAGACTACAATAGGATCTCTGCTTATACGGGTAATCCTACCGTTGCCGGTTGGTGGGTGCATGAATGGCTCTGGAGAGGATCATCTGATGTGGTTGGAAAACGGATACCAGATATTGAGGCTCT
>JAQBTX010000004.1 GCA_027624795.1 bacterium
ATTGAGTTGAGCAAGTGACATTTACAAACATACTCATAACTGAATACCCTGTAGAAGAGGTACTAAATGCTGATCCTTTGGTAAACGCACTGTCTAAAATAGCATTATCTGTCACTTTTGCCGAAGCTGTTGCAGAAGCTTTAATATCATCATTTAATTGGTCAATGAGCGATTCTTGGTCTTCTACCTCTTCTTCAAGGCTCGCTATAGCATCTTCCATTTCTTTCAAACGGTCTATGGTTAATGCGGTTCGATCCTCCTTTATTTCTTGCTGTTCTTGTACTTCTGGCGTATCTGGTACAAGGAGTTGTGCGGGTTCCTGCTTCATATCTGACCACAAAATATAAACAATGCCCATAAGCACCACGATCACTATAGCTATGATGATGCGGGCCAATACTTTGGTAGACATTAGTATTAGTATAATAGATAGATGTTCCCAAAAACCAAGTTGTGGCAATTATATATTCTCCCCCTTATAGTAATCGGCGTTCTTCTTCTGCAAGAGAACATTGGTTTTGTAATCGAAAAAAACGAGTCTTTTGAAACAATTGCAGCAGAAACTACTTCCGTTGAAGAGGTTGCTCCGAATCAATTTGAGAAAGCATTTGTCAAAGAAGTAGTTGATGGAGATACTCTTATATTAGATTCAGATAAGCGTGTGCGATTTATTGGAGTAGATACCCCAGAAACCGTGCATCCAAAAAAGTCAGTCCAATGTTATGGACGTGAAGCTTCCAATAAAACAAAAGCGCTTCTCAATGATAAGTGGATTTATTTAGAAAAAGATGTTTCTGAGACCGACCGATATGCAAGACTCTTAAGGTATATCTATCTTCCTAATCCTAATAATCCCAACGAAGTACTTTTTGTAAATGAATATTTGATTGAACAGGGATATGGAACGGTGATTACTTACCCGCCTGATGTAAAGTATCATGATAGATTGGTAGATGCGCAGCGCATGGCTCAAGATGAAAAACGCGGCTTGTGGGGAGAGTGTAAGTGATCAGGCTTTTATAAATCGCGCTGCCAAAAAGGTGGTGATGGGGACGGCAGCTATAATACCAATGCTTGATACGAGGGTACGAATTACTTCTGTTGCAACAAGCTCCATGTTCAATATATGCCAATACGCTCCAAATTGATTTGAGTGAAATAGCACAAAGAGGGGCAACGATGCTCCGGCATATACCAGAAAAAGGGTATTTACAAGCGATGCAATATGATCACGTCCCACATCCATAGACTCAGTAAACAATTTCCAAAATGAATAATTCCTATTTGCTTGTTTCAATTTCTCTACAATTGCAGCTTGAGATATAGTAATATCATCCAAAACCCCCATGGCGCCAATTATGATTCCAGCAAGGAGCAAGCTCTGGAGGTGAATTTGTGAATTATCAATTACCAAGAAAGTTACCTCGTCTGAAGAGTAGCCGGTAAGCTTTGAAAGATTCACAAATAATACCGCCAGTAAGCCAGTGAGAACTAAACTTAAAAAGGTACCCACAATAGCAACCGTGGTTTTGGTATTAATTCCATGTGATATATAAAATGAGAGAGGAATAAGGAAAAGCGCTGCCAAGAGAGAAATGACGATCGGATTGGTTCCTAATAATATTTGAGGCACAATCATGTTGCCAATAAAACCAAACGTAATAATCATACCAATAAATGACATAACACCTTTTTTCTTTCCAATACCTATGACTACCAAAAAAAACAACAGAAATAGCCATATGAGCGATGGAACACGATATTTATCTACAATCATTACGCCAAGCTCCTTTGTATTTTGAGGGATACTTACAAGAACTGTTGAACCCTCTTCTAAAGAAAATCGCTCAATAAGTTGTTCATCAAAATATACTACCGGCATGATTGTTCCTGCCAACTCACCCTCTTTTAATTCAACCTCAATAGTTTGCGTGGTAAACGTAGTAATCACTGCGCGCATCTGTTCTTCTTTTGCGTATACGGGGAAAGCAGTAGTAAAAACTACCCCAACAAGGAGGAGAATACGAAAAATAAAAGAATACATAGATATAAATTATTGAGTGTCGACTCCAATTGCTTCACTTATGGAATTAAAGCCATCTTGCTTGAGGAGTTGCACAAGGCCTCGATTTATTTGAGTTATGATCTGAGGCCCTTCAAAGATCATCCCCGTAATCATTTGTATGAGCGATGCTCCCAAGCGAATTTTGCGATATGCATCCTCTGCACTAAATATACCACCACATCCTATGATGATAAGTTTTTTTCCGTACTCTCGGTAAGCGAGTCGGATGAGCTCGTTTGATCTTTTAAATGTCGGCTTGCCACTAAAATTTCCCTTTCCTGCTTTTTCAATTTCTTCTGGTATAAATGACGGGTACTTACGATCTTTTTGCAAGTTTCCAAATATGACCCCTTTGATCCATGTATGCTTCACGATTTCTTTGAGCATGAGTGATACTTCCCGATCACTTTTTTCTATGGGCATTTTTACGAATACTGGTTTTGTAATAGTGAGAGTATCAAGCGCATTCAGAAGTTCCTTTAAATTCTTGGGTGGATAAAAGCTCACTCCCCCCTTTAAGTTTGGACAGCTGATATTGAGTTCATAATATGAATTTTTGAGTGGTGATGCTAAAAATTTCTCAAATGCCACCACAACATCTTTCACCGCTTTTTGCTGCGTTCCTGCAATTTTGGTTGAATTGGTGCGTCCAATACTTATGCCCAGAGGAAATGAAAATGACATACCGGTGAGTTTTTTGACGATGGTATCGGCTCCTGGATTGCGAAATCCTTTATTGACAAGAAGTGACTTTGATTTTACCAGTCTTCCCAGTCGTGGTTTTTTATTGCCTTCAAATGGGTAGTTACTTATAGTACCAATTGTTTCAAATCCGAACCCAATTGAGGGAAGAATTTGAGGAAACGCCGCTTCATAATCGTACCCAGCAGACAAACCAATAGGATTTAGAAATTTCATACCTGCAATCTTTTGGTTGAGAGACACATGACTATATGTGAAGTGCCGTGATGCTATAGTGCGAATAATACGCACCTTCCCCATCTTCTCCCCCCACCACATCGCCTGCTCGTGCACCCATTCTGGAGAAAGGAGAAAGAGTATGGGTTTTACGGCAAGTTTATATACAAATTCGGTTTTTTCTAGCACAAACACACGATAATCGTCGTGATATTCGATGCGAATTAGAATATAGAGTAGTGTACTAATAAGGGCAGAGAGCAAACAGTACTGACACAAAGATTTAATGACAAAAAATTGTAAATATACAAAATATATCGATAATATAAGTCCGATGGCACTTTGAATAAAGAGGAATCGTTTATAAAATATGTCTCCCATAGCTCTGACTGTTTGGAGGAGTATTCCCAAAAACAAATAGTGAATCAATCCCAGTAGTGCAAGCGATACACCAAAAATGATTGAATAACTGCTATGAAGAACCTTGCCACAATCACCAAATATGCTATTGGTGCAGAGTGCATACGGTTGAAAAAAATGGTTATATGAAAGATATGATGTGTCAAAGATTGCAACGAGAAGAAGTATGGTTAGAATGAGAGGAATGCGTTTACGTGGTTCCATCATGATATTGTACCACCAACTTATTTTTTCGTTCTCATTAAATAAAATAGATAACCCAATGATGCTACCAATCCAACGGACAATATAATTGTCGCAATGTTCATGGTATTTTGGGTACTTTGAGCCCCAAGGACACGGGAATTATTGGATTGTTGACTCTTGTTTATTGCAAATATCGGCCCATCTTCAACATTTTTTGGTGCCAACTGCTCTTGTATGGTAGAAATTATTTGTTGAATGATGGGCGGGAAAACAATGAGTTCTTGAGTTACTGAATCTGAAGCTCCTTGCACTTCCCCCTCCGATGCCGGAGCCGTCGATGGTGGGGTTGGTGTTGGAGTTATGGTAGGAACAAAGTATCCAAAAAGCATGTCAAATTGAGTATATTGACCTTGATATTCGTTTCCCGCCTTTTTATTCATCGTTACGGTATATTCAAATGAATCAGTTTTACCTGGACCAAGTGTTCCAAGTACCGCCTCAGAGGTATCGTAAAATTCTCGAAGAGTACTTGTCCATATGGTCTTATTTACACTTTTTCGAACAATAGTTAAGTCAAGCACTTTTGCAATATCGGCATCTGGCGAGGATCGAACATTATATGCCCTATGCCCTATGCCCTACATATTGACTCGTATCTCCCCTGTTGGTAACAGTAACGGTATTTTTTGCTGAATAGGTAGGGTACCACAATACCTGCCCATCAAAAAACGAGGTAATTGATGAGGGAGTACATTTATCTTCATCACACTTAAGTGAAAAGTCGGATGCAATAACAGATGGTACATAAAGGAAAAAATGCATCCCCGTAATAATGAGAAAGATTCCCAGATATCTTTTCATACTATTTGTCCTGCCACACGCTGTCCTAACTCAACAGCAAAATTGGTCCCCCGATCCCACGGGTATACTTGTTGCATATTGGCCAAATAGATACCAACAAGTGGAGTTTCAAAGGGTAGTATATTCTGAGAAAAATTCTTCGTTACGATGGGTTGAGCAAATGGTGCATGAAATATATGAGTTTTCAGAACGTGCTTGCTATAGCCTGGATGAAGTTTTTCTAAATAGGGATGATATTCTTTCAAGAGATCTTCTTTG
The DNA here is from genome assembly GCA_027624795.1 of bacterium. Taxonomy (GTDB): domain Bacteria; phylum Patescibacteriota; class Microgenomatia; order UBA1406; family GWC2-37-13; genus UBA1450. The sequence goes on from JAQBTX010000004.1 coordinate 4,709, forward strand.
TTCATACGAAAATAGGGATGATCATGTGAAAGATAGTTTCCAACATAGAGTATATGAGTTCCATTGTAGTGCTCTTTTGGAATGAAGTTGGTGTGCTCTACTACTGCCAAAAATGGATACTCCCGATCACACATATTGAGCCAATATACATCATCTTTCAAAAAAGGAGCGTCAAGCTCTAATACCATATTAACGGCACCAATTCCTTTAAACGATGTTAACTTTTTGATATATTCTCGAGGAAGGGTAGGAGTCATACGAGCAAATAGTCCATTTGGCACGGTTACAATCACACGATCAAACAACTCTGTTTTTGATCCATGAGTAATGTGAATTGATGAATTGAGTTTTTCGATCTTAGTGACGATGCTGTTATAGTGAATAATCCCACCAGCTTGATTCACGGTATCAGCAAGTTTTTGTGAAAAATGTTGAAAACCACCTTCTGGGTACCCAAGCTGAGTTGTGCGTGCTTTGATACGCGCCCAAAACCATGCTAAAGAAATATCTTTATAATATGATCCAAACTTTGCTTTCAGAAGTGGTTCCCATAAGGTACCGTACGGCACCTTGCCCACTGCTTTTTGCAACCAATCATGTGCAGTAAATTGTTCTAATTTCTGCCAGTTGGCAATATATTTAAGATACGCTAGCACTGCGCCCATGCGCACTCGATCAATAAAAGGTATCGCATGAAACTGAAGAAGCTTAACTGGTGAATCAAGTTGGATAATTTCATCATCTATAAGAGATGACGTATTGGGCCGCATAAAATGAAACGGCACGCCAATTTCTTCAGACAGAGCGCGTATGGCTGTATCAGAGGTAAATATATGATGATAATGTTTTTCCAAAGACCAATCCCATTTGGGTTGTTGAAATCCAATAGCAAGTCCCCCAGGAATAGTTTCTTGCTCAAAAATTGTCACCATGTGTCCTTGTTTTTGAAGCGCAAATCCTGCAGATAATCCAGTGAATCCAGCCCCAACAATAGCTATATGCATTTCATATTGTACAAAACCCTCTTGACAATATGTTTTGATTCTAGGTATTATGAACTATGTCATTAACAAAAAAACAAAAGAGCCGTCTGAAGAGACACTTAACTGAAATGGCTGCAATTGCTGCGGTTATTGTGATCGTGTGGATCGTGGTTGGTACACTTAAGTCACAAGGCTACTAGTTTCTCCCTCTGTTACACTCTAAAGAAGATACCTACTACATAGGCAATACTTGCTGAAATCCCGCCGATTAATATGGTTTGTCCGATAGATCGCATGATGGATTCTCCCGTAACTTTCCATCGCAGTAACCCTAATAGTAAAAGCGCTCCAATAGTTGCACCAATTGCATAGGTGAATGCTTGAGTGTTGGATGGATCGATAAAGTAAGGAATCAATGGGATCGATCCAAAAAATAAAAACGCTAAAAAGGTAGCGATAGCAGTAAATACAGGATTTTGACCAAATGGATCTGATATTTCTAATTCGTATCTCATCATGAAATCTGCCCAGTAATTTTCATTCTGAGAATAAATTGCTACTAACTCTCCTGCTTGTTGTTTAGTGAACCCTTTTTGTTGCAAAAGTACAATGCTTTCTGCTATTTCCATTTCGGTATTATTCTGGATTTCATGGCGCTCTTTTGCTAATTCCTTTTTGTACCTATCTTGTTCTGAACGGGTTGCCAAGAAATTACCCAGTCCCATAGATGATGCATCGGCAAACAAATTGGCTAACCCAAAAAGCATGACCGTGAGATACCCTAAACTTCCCAGTTGCACTCCAGCACTCGCTCCTGCAAACCCTGCAACTACTGCAAATGTGGTCACTATACCATCATTCCCCCCGTAGATAATTTCTTGTAAATATTCGGCAAAAGGAGACTGTTTGTGTTCTTTGGCAATGTGTTTTGCTAAATCTTGTTTGGTGTAGTGCATGATTCTATTGTAACATTGGCCCATGATACTTGTGAACAAACCAGTATCCTTAAGTCCATTACAAGCAATTGTCGCGCTTAAAGTGATGAAACCCGAACTGAAGGATACAATTATCGGATATGCGGGAAGGCTTGATCCTATGGCTGAAGGTCTTCTTTTGCTCTTGACTGGTGATGAGAACAAAGCACGAAAAGAGTATGAACTCCTTGATAAGGAATACAAATTTGAGGTGCTGTTGGGAATCAAGACAGATAGTTATGATATTTTGGGATTGATAGATAATGTCAATAATAAGAAATTGGCAATGAGTGATTTGAAGTTAGAAATTCCTCACCTCTTCAAATCACTTGAAGGACAGCAGAACCAACCCTATCCTCCCTACTCTGCTGCGCGAGTAAAGGGCAAACCGCTGTATTATTGGGCTCGGGAGGGAAAAATTGATGAAGTTGCCATTCCGAGTAAGCAGATTACGATTCAAGATCTGAGATTAGATAAGGTTGAAGAGGTCCGACTAACAGATCTGAAGGCTGCAATAATACAACGAATCAGTGATGTTAAAGGAGAGTTTCGACAACATGAGATCATAGAGAGATGGAATGAAGTAATTTCTAAACAGGGAGACCATATATTTACAAAACTAATATGCACAATTGAATGCTCCAGTGGCACCTATGTTCGCTCGATAGCTAATGAATTAGGAACTCAATTGGGCACGGGCGCCATAGCCTATTCGATTAAACGAATCCGAATAGGCACCTATAAACTAGGAGATGCCATCAACTTTAAATGAAATAATACAAAATTGCACTCATCGTAATGATGCTCACTAACTGGTAGCCTCCATCCACTACATTGAGAAGTAATGGTTTTTGTTGATACAAATTATTGATAAAAATCGCAGGACCCATAAATCCGATCCAAAGTACCAAACCCAAGAGCATCGCTTGAGTTATATTTTCTACTTCAAGCAAAACGAGCGCATAGGACAATATACTTGCCATAATGAATGCAGCTCCAGCGCTTCCTACAAAGGCTCGAATCATCTTTTCTTTATCTATATGATCAAAATTAAGACCAACGAGTTTCTGCCAGGTTTTGCCTAAAAAAGCTCCCGAATACCAAAATGAACCAATGATCATGAATGCGATTACGCTTAATACTATTCCTCCAATACCCATATGTTATACGCCTCCTCTAACTTATAACTGTTTATGCTATAGTAGTATATATGATTAATGATGTATTCCGATCAGTAGCTAAGTATATTTCTCGTATAACCGGTACGCCAAAAGCATTTATCTTTGCATTGCTTCTTATCATTGCTTGGCTGACCTCTGGACCAACTTTTCATTATTCAGATACTTGGCAACTCGTAATTAATACGACTACTACTATTATTACATTTCTTATGGTATTTCTTATTCAAAATACTCAAAACAGAGATGCAAAAGCAACACAACTTAAACTTGATGAGATTATTCACGTCATGAGTAAGGCTCGAAATAGTTTAGTAAATATTGAAGAGCGTGAAGATGAAGAGCTCGAAAAAGTAGCCCAAGAATTTAAAATAATTTCAGATAAAGGAATTAAGGACGAACTTAAAAAAGCTAAACTATAGTTCTTGAATAAGTGAAGGAAGGGTAACGGGACAAGAAATGCCAAAACAAATAGCTTGTTTAAATATAACCTGCTCGAGCGTCCACACAATACCAAGTACAACTACCATAAGAATCATTCCCACTACTGCGGCTTGTATCTTACCTCGGGCTGTTGCAACAGAATCTTTATCTCCTCCGCTTGTTATCCATGCGAATGCACCAAGGAGCAAATAGAACATAGCAGTTAATCCTGCTACCGCAAAAAAGGCGCGAATAGCAAAAGTGAGAACATCTCCAAGGGTAGGAATTTTAAATCCCAGCTCTTCTACTCTTACTATCAAATCTGACGCAAGTTCGTTGTCGGTACCAAGAGCACTAGCGATGATTGCAGATGATGTAATAATTTCTGTAAGCGTGGTGTTGTTCGGACTTGTTTGGGCACTAATAAGTACTTTTCCACCTTGAAGTGTAGCTGATTGTACCGGCCCATTTACTACTAAATCTGTCTTTACCAGCGTTCCTGATGGGAGTTCAAAAACTGCTAAATAAGATTTATCAATGCCGTTAACTTGAGAAAAATCTCCACCAACATACAAGAGATTATTATCTACAAGAATAGTATTTACTTGACCATTTATTGTTGGATTCCACCCATGTATCGCACGCGCATCGATATCAAAGACTGCAAAATTTTCTTTCTCGATAATCGAGTTTGAATCGATTTGAACTTTAGTGAAATCACCGCCAAGAAAAAATAGATTTTCATATCTATCTTTATCTGAATATGAGTTATTGATGGTAATAACAACATCGGAATTCTCTATAAGCACTTGGGTATTAGAAGTGCTTCCATTTGTTCCCGCTGCATAGGACTTTGGCGCAATGGCAACAAACACGATGAGTGAAAGAATAATGATTATATTTCTGACTATATTCATGATTGTGAGTGATAATGATATATTCTGATATCTTATTGCATTATATCATATATGATACACTGACTATGGTTATTAATTTTCATAAATATTTATGACACACCAACTTCCGCAACTAACATATGACTTTAACGCATTAGAACCACACATTGATGCACGGACTATGGAAATTCATCATGATAAACATCATGCAGCATACGTGGCAAAATTAAATGCAGTCGTTGAAAAAAATGGATCACTCCAAGAAAAAGATCTGATCGAACTTATGAAATCAGTTGATGGTTTAGGCTTATCTGATGCAGATAAATCTGCGTTTGTAAACAATGGTGGTGGTCATTTGAACCATACATTATTTTGGGAAATCATGGGCCCGGAAAAACAAATTGATGAAGAGCTCACTTCAAAAATATCCTCGACATTTGGATCTGTTGATTCATTTAAAGAAGAGTTTAGTAATGCAGCAGTTACCCGATTTGGAAGTGGATGGGCATGGCTTGTGGACTCAAAGGGAGAATTGAAAGTGTATTCGACCGCAAATCAAGATTCACCCTATTTGCAAGGAGATACCCCGATTATTGGACTTGATGTGTGGGAACATGCATATTACTTGAAGTATCAAAACCTCAGACCAGATTACATAAAGGCATTCTGGAATGTGTTGAAGTTACTGGAGTAACACCACCCGTGCTGGCGCACCATCCATACCTACATATTTGAGAGGAAGAGCAACGAGCGTGTATTCACCCTCCTCCACTGATGAAAGATCAATTCCTTCTATGATGGGAATCTCTTTCTCTAAAAGGAGTGTGTGTGGCCTATTATCAGGAGATCCTTTCTGTTTTATGGAAAAGTAATCAATACCAACCAGCACTATCTCAATATCAGATAGGTACTTCGCTCCTTCAGGGGAAAGATACACAAAATCCGGATAAAATACATCGTAACCTCGCTTTGAATTTGATGTTTTGAGAAGGATTCGCTCGCCTTTTTGTATATTCTTAGATTTTAAGGTTTCAGACGTTACTGCTCCTGTGTCTGAGGTGCAATCAAGCACTCGGCAGGGGCCGATGAATACTTCGAGTGGCAAGTCGGTTATACTTTTTCCGTTTTCGATTCCATGGCGTGGCGCATCGATGTGTGTGCCATTGTGCGAACCAGAAGTGATTTTGGAAATGATTGATTTACTTGCTTCACTTTTGATCTCCTCAATCTGTATCGGTGGATTTCCCGGATATACGATGGTTGAAGGAGAGAGTGGGATTGAGATGTCTATTATTTGATTAAATTGCATTGTTGTTATTTCAAACTTTAAATATTGGATTTAGGATTTAGGATTTAGGATTTAGCATTTAGGATTTAGGATTTAGGATTTAGGATTTAGGATTTAGGATTTTTTTTAACTGGGTGTCCTCCAAACTGCCCCCGAAGAGCAGATACAACTTGCCCTGTGTAGCTTGGATTGTCTGCCGATTTAACCCGGAATTCATATGACTCTTTGATTACCGGCACTTCTTGACCCATATCTTCTGCCGCCTCTACAGTCCACTTCCCTTCCCCACTGTGGCTTATGGATCCAGAAATCGGATCAAGCTCCACACCCCACTCTTGGTAAGCCTTTTCAAGCCACCCAATAAGACGGGACTCTATCACACTTCCGGTGTTATAAATTCGTGAGACTTCTTTCAAATCCAATCCGTACTCTGATTTTTTCATTACATTAAATCCTTCCCCTATAGCCTGCATCATGCCATACTCAATGCCATTATGTACCATTTTTACAAAATGTCCGGCGCCAATACCCTCAAAATGAGCATAACCACCTTCGATCGTAAGATCTTTATAGAGCTCTTCATATTCTTTAAAAAGCCGTTTTGATCCTCCAACCATTATGCAGGCACCATTCCGAGCACCATTTGGCCCACCAGAAACTCCTGCATCGATAAATTGGATGCCTTTTTCTGCAAGTTTTTCAGCTCGTTTTGCATCGTCTTTATAAAAAGAATTTCCCGCCTCAATAACAACATCACCATCTTGTAAATAGTGAGATGCACCATGATCTCCAAATAATGTTTCATCTACAACTGCGCCTGCTGGAACCATAACCCATATTATTTTTGGGGAGTTTGATATACCGGCAATCATAGATTCTATGGTGTCATATGCGCTCATCGATTCAAATTCAGCAGCAAGCTCGTGTGATTTTTCTACTGTGCGATTATATACATGCACAATCCATCCTTTTTCTACAAGCTGTGATGCAATTCCTTTTCCCATTTTTCCTAATCCAATAATGCCAATTTCTTTATTCATAATTCTTTTAGTATATCTCAAGCTCAGGCTTTTTTTCTTCATGCCATGTCTTTATAATCGGCTCGATAAATTTCCATTCGCTGATGATTTCTTCGGTCGATACAAAGAGTGTTTGATCTCCTTTTATAATATCGTATAAAAGACCCTCATAATCATCGACAAATTCTTCGGCATCATACGCTTCATGGTAATCAAATCCAAGTTCATGCTGTTCAACTTCATTAGCAAATCCTGGTTTTTTGGCCAAAAAACGCATGCTTATTTTCTCATCTGGCTTTAGGTGATAGTGAAGTTTGTTTCGCTGCGTGCCAGGGAAAGAATACAAACATAAATCTGACTCTTTGAATGAAACCACTACCTCAATACATGGTTCACTCTGGGCTTTACCACTCTCTAATATCAATGGAACTCCTCTAAACTCCGGAAGATTTGATGAAGCCTCTATGCGAAAATATGTTTCTGTTTGAGATTTTGGACCTACTCCCTTCTCGCTGGTATACCCCTTGTACTGACCGCGTTTGGTTTTAATGGCGACTTCCTCAGGAGTCATAATTTGAAGTGATTGGAGCGCTTTGCTTCGACTTGATTTGATATCTTGAGCATCAAGTGACTTAGGTGCTTTCATAAGAAAAAGTGCCAACAACTGAAGCATGTGATTTTGACCCACATCGCGAAGTGTTCCTACTTTATCATAAAATGCACCTCGTGTCTCCACTTTAATATCCTCAAGCAATCGCACTTCGATTTTCTCAATATAATCTTTATTCCATATTGGATTAAGAAACGAATTGCTGAAACGAAACACGAGAATATTTTTTACCGTTTCTTTACCTAAATAGTGATCAACACGATAGATCTGTTCCTCTTTAAAGAGTTCTCCGAGTTGCTTGTCTAAATCTATAGCAGTTTGCAGATCAGTTCCAAAAGGTTTTTCTAGAATAACCCGTGTCCATCCCTCTTCTGGAGAACATGGAATAGTCAAGCCAGTTACACTAAGGTTTGTGATGATATCAGAATACGAACTGGGAGGAACAGCAAGATAAAATAATTTATTGGTGCATATCCTCCATTGACCGTCCACATGTCCGAGCGTTTTTGCCAAGTGGTCATAGGCGCTTTTTTCAAAAAAATCACCCTTAACATAGAAAAATGCATTGAGAAATGAATCATATTTGTCTGGCTCTCCAAACGCCCCCTTGATCATAATGTCGCGCAAATACGACTTGAGTTTACTATCATCATAATCTCGACGAGAAAATCCATATACTCTAAACTTTTCGGGAAGGTGCTTTTTTATATATAAGTCATAGAGCGCCTTAAGAATTTTTTTCTTTACCAAATCTCCGGTTATGCCAAAGATTACAAATATAGTAGGCAGTTCAAATTTAGTATGTTCAATCGGAGATGACATGGCTTTTATTATAACCGATTATCTATTATAATCCGAATATGATACCAGCATTTCTCATCACCTTTCGAGAAGTTATCGAGGCCACTCTTATAGTGGCAACAATTCTGGGCATACTCTACAAGCTCGGGCACCATAAGAGTATTAAAACAGTGTGGCACGCCACTGGACTTGCAGTTCTGTTGAGCGTTGGGCTCCTTGTGGGAGGAAGCTTTTTTGGCGTAGCAATGCAAGAAGCATACTCAGGTGCAACTGAAGAGTTAATTGAAGGAATTCTTATGATCGTATCTGCGGTGTTTATCACATGGGCGGTATTTTTCTTACATAATTATTTTGGTAGATATAAAGTTCAATTACTTCAAAAGGTAAAAGAGACCATGGAAAAACAAGAAAACAAGGGCTTGTTTTTACTCGTATTTACTGCAGTATTTCGTGAAGGATTTGAAATCGTTCTTTTTTTATCTACCATCTATTTTGCATCCAATCCCGTTCAAATCTTTACAGGATTCAGTTTCGGAATTATTGCGGGCCTTTTAGTTTCGCTTGCATTCTTTAGCGCTACCTTAAAGATGCCGGTGTACTATGCTTTCCGGGTAACAAGCATACTACTCATCCTCTTTGCAGCAGGACTCCTTGCACGAGGAGTGCATGAATTTGCCGAAATTGGGCTAGTACCAGAGATGGGCAGCCTTATATTTTCATTTATTCCCGCTAAAGGAACAGTAGCTGGCGACATCATAAAATCCATGTTTGGCATAACACAAAAAATGGATTATATTCAAGCTTCTCTTTACGCATTGTACACTGCAGCAATGACCTGGTATGTATTTTTCAATAAAGAATCTACAAAGAAAACCGATGCTTGATGTGAGAGGTTACTTCGAGTAATGCAACTATTCCCAATGATAGTGCCAGAATACTGATCTGTTGCAATGCTACATGAGAAAATATGAGCCAGACAGTAATATAGGCGATACGATGGATTCTTTTCCACCATTTACCAAGTTTTTTTACACTGAAGTCATTTGAGGTTATATATAAAGGAGCCAGAGAATAAAGTGTAAAGAAGCCAACTATTTCAAATAGAGGTGGATCTAAATCGAATGGCACTCCCCCAAATAATACAGGAAACAAACGGATCGCCGAGTAATGCAATAATCCAAAAAGAAACATACTCACTCCAAGTTGTCTGCGAAAGAGCATGAGAACGGTGAAGGCGATATGTTGAATCTTAAACCTCCGCGCAATACCAGGAAGAAGAGTAAGTATAAAAAACCATGCAGCTATTGAACCGCATGTTACCCCTACTTCATATATAACTCCTTTATGAATATCAAGGTTAATCCAATAAGCAAAAAGTGCCAATATCCCAAAAATAGATACATGCAATACTTGAAAGATATTTATGAAATCTTTTTTATGCGTTAATAGTCTTTGCATGCGTATAGTATATACACTATCTCTTGCAATTTACTCATTAATCTGGGCATATTAATAATGTAAGGTGTTATTAATTATTTCATGTTACGGGGGAGGTGAGTTTGTTATGGCAGTAAAAAAAGCAGCAAAAAAAGCAACGAAAAAAGTAGCAAAAAAAACAGTAAAAAAGACAGTAAAAGCTAAAAAACCAGCAGCAAAAAAACGCACTGTTAAAAAGGCTTCAAAAAAGAAGTAACTTATTTCAAAGCAAAAACAAAAAACCACAGATTTTTTGTCTGTGGTTTTTTTAAAGATCTCTAAAATATCCAATTAATACAAATTACTAATTTGTAGTCATAAATACTCATTTCAAATCGCTTCATAATAATGCTTAAGATATTTAAAAGTGTATTATCAGAATCCTCTTGAATAAATGTACAAACTCATATATAATGCAAATGAGTTGCATTAATAATATGACACGCCTCCCCCTAAATACCCGCATTACCCCTTCACGAAAGGCTATGATCGATATATTTGCATCAACTGATCATCCGCTCTCTGCAGTTCAAATGCATAAATTGCTCAAACGCCTCAATATAAACGCAAATATTACTACTGTGTATCGAGAACTCGAATTTTTACTTAATCACACCGTTATTCATAAGATAGATATTTCTGGCGCTACGACATATTATGAATCATCAGAAGGAGATCATCACCATCATGCAATATGCACTTCATGTGGAAATATCCAAGATGTCACGATATCAGATGAAGAAGCTTTTCTTACTAATGTTCGAAAACCTCACGATTTTACTATTAAGAGACACTCAGTAGAATTTTATGGTCACTGTGGGACCTGTAACTAATATGTCAATACTCTTTTATACTGTTGTTGCTTCATTCATAACAAGCCTTGTCTCATTAGTTGGGATTGCATTCTTATTTAGATCTTCAGCCAGCTATGAATCAACATCTAAGCATATGGTGAGCTTTGCTGCAGGAGTTCTCATTGCAACAGCTTTTATGAATATTCTGAGCGAAGCCCTTCATGAAGGTGAAACCTCAGCAATACTTTTTATTACGCTCATGGGGATTATTTTTTCTTTTTTGATGGAGCGTTTTGTGTTGTGGTATCACCATCACCATAACGATATGCACAATATTAAACCATCTGCCTACTTGGTAATTGTCGGGGACACCATTCATAATTTTATTGATGGTATAGCAATTGCGGCGACCTTTTCTGTTAGTGTTCCCTTGGGGATTATCACAACACTAGCAATTATTTCTCACGAACTTCCCCAAGAAATAGCCGATTTTATGATATTAGTACGATCGGGATTTAGTAGACAAAAAGCACTTATGTACAATTTCCTTACGGCACTGACTGCAGTAATTGGTGGAGTAATTGGAGTGTATATGGTAAACACATTTACTTCGGCCCTTCCCTTCGCGCTTGCATTAACCGCAGGTATATTCATCTATATATCTGCTGCAGATCTTATTCCGGAGCTCCATGAAGATCACGATCGAAATAAACCAATTCAACAAGTTATCCCTTTTTTATTTGGTATAGCTCTTATTGTGCTTTTATCTCAAATTATTCCTCATACCTAACAATCAACGTCTTCTTTGCAAATCGACATAATGTTATCTACACTTAAGGTATATCTATGTCTCAATCTAACCTTACCCGCAAATCGACAGTCATTTTGTTTGCTTACGCACCGGCTGGATTGGGTCATTTGCGAGTAACTGATGCGCTATATTATGGACTCCCTACCAATGCTGATCCACTACTTCTGGGGTCTCAAGACAAACGAATAACATATATTCACCGACTTATGAGTGTAAATGGTATTACTCGTGCCATATTTGAATGGCTCGAAAGAGGCATGGCAGAAGATATCACTACTTCATTGTATCGATGGTCTTTGCGCATTAATTCAGGCCTTATCTATCAACAGATTATTACTATCATCGATCAACATATGGTAATTCCCGAAACAATCTTGATTATTGCAACGCACTTTGGGCTTGCTCATCAAGCTGCACACATTAAGGAGCGCCTTAAAAAGGAGCGGGGGCTCCATGTAAAAGTAGTTGTTCAAGTTACCGATGACTCACCACATCATATTTGGTATGTGCCAGGGGCAGATATTATTTTTGTGCCAAGCTCCCGAACAAAAGAACAATTATTACAGTACGGTAGATCTGCAGGTTTACCTGATGTTTCCATAGAAGTAAACCCGTACCCATTAAGTCCGCACCTAAATGAAGCTCTTTCTCATACTGACCAGCATGCAAGATCAATGCAATATGACCCTCATGCTCAGTCGCTCATTCATGTGGCAATTCCCGTATCGGGCGCTGCGGTGGGGACCAATTTTATGAAAGACATAATCGACGACTTGCATCAAAAATCACATCGATTTTTTGCTCATGTGGTATCTAAAAATGCCCCATTCACCCACGCGTTTATATTTGAAATGAATAATAGGTCGTATGCAGATGTACACACATCTAGTACTGATAAGCGCGTTATTGAAATGTATGAAAAATTATATTCCGAAGAAATAATAGGGCTAGAAATTACCAAACCAAGCGAACAGGCATTCAAAGCACTTATTAGTCCCGACAAACGTGGTGGTTCTCTATTATTCTTCTCTGAGCCAGTTGGAAGGCAGGAATATGATAATTTAGATTTTTTACGAAGACATCATTTAATTCCCTCTAAAACAGATCAAAAAAAGATGTGGGAATATGCAGTAAATGAAGAATATACCAATGCTCAAGAGCTCAAATCCATCATTACTAAAGCTGGCCGATGGCGCGGGCTCATGTTGCCTAAAAAGCCAAAAGAGGCAGCACAGTATATATGGTGGTGTATTCAAGTTGGGTTACTTCGTTCTATGCAATCATGTCGAGATATACATATTGTCGACAACAAGAATGAATACGAACTGAGACCTGATGGCGTTGATGAATTTTGGAAAAAAACCGCAGACCTATTGGTATAATCACTCTCATATATGGCAGATGTAACTATTGAATCCTCATGGAAAAAGGTTCTTTCTCAAGAATTCAAACAGGACTACTTTCACAATCTTTCAAGCTTCATTCGAAATGAATATATTGCAACTCCAGTATTCCCTCCTCCAAAAAAAGTATTTCGCGCATTTGATTTATGTCCGTTTGATAAAGTACGCGTTGTTATAGTTGGGCAAGATCCCTATCATGGTAAAGGTCAGGCAAATGGACTTAGTTTTTCGGTAGATGAGAATATGCGTATTCCTCCATCGCTACAAAATATATTCAAAGAAATAAAGGCTGATCTTGGAGTCGATCCAATACAGTCCGGGGATCTAAGTCGCTGGGCCAAACAAGGAGTTTTGATGTTGAATGCAGTTTTGACGGTGCGCGCTGCTTCTCCGGCATCACATCAAGGGAAGGGTTGGGAGCAATTTACCGATTCGGTGATCAATACATTAAATAAGGAGAAAAAAGGTATCGTATATATGCTCTGGGGAAAATATGCGAAGGAAAAAGGAGCGTCAATTGATGTGTTTGATAATCTGGTACTCACTTCTGGGCATCCTTCACCCTACTCTGTCAACCTGTTCCATGGCAATCACCACTTTAGTCAAGGTAATAATTATCTTAAGAAGCTTGGGTTTGATGCTATAGATTGGAGGTAGTTTTTTCTGTTCTGATCTGCTATACTTACTCTTTGCTCTTTATATGAAAATCAGAAATATCGCGATCATCGCGCACGTAGATCACGGAAAAACAACACTCGTAGACGGCCTTCTAAAGCAGTCTCATATCTTTCGAGATAACCAGAAAGAAATGCAACAAGAACTTCTCATGGATTCTAATGATTTAGAGCGTGAAAAAGGCATAACAATACTTGCAAAAAATACCAGTATTGAATACAAAGAAGAGAAGATAAATATTATTGACACTCCTGGTCACGCGGACTTTGGAAGTGAGGTAGAACGAGTATTAAATATGGCAAGTGGCGCACTCCTTTTAGTAGATGCTGCTGAAGGACCTCTTCCTCAAACTCGATTTGTACTTCGAAAGGCTCTTGAAGCAAAATTAAAAGTAATTCTTTTTATCAATAAAATCGACAAGCAAGATGCGCGACCTATAGAAGTGCTCCACGAAGTAGAAAGTTTGTTTTTAGAGCTTGCAGAAGATGAAAGTGCTCTGGATTTTACTACCCTTTATGGAGTAGGTCGAGATGGAAAAGCGTATACAAGTATCCCTGAAGAATATACCAAAGATACTCCAGGCGACCTCACATCGCTTCTTGAAACTATCATTAATGAGGTTCCCAATAGTAATATAAATGTAGATAAACCATTTCAAATGCTCATTTCTACTATAGATCATGATCCGTATGTCGGCCGTTTATGTATTGGAAAGATTACTCGAGGAACACTTAAAAAAGGTCAAAAAGTCGCACTCATTCATAATGAGAAAGCGATAGGCACCTATACTGCTACCAAGCTTTTTACCAGCCGTGGACTTCAAAAAAATGAAGTTGATGAGATTGTATCCGGAGACATTGCATCGTTAGCTGGTATACCTGAGCTTACCATTGGTCAAACGGTAACCGATCCTGCCGCTCCAGAAAGCCTTCCCACTATTAAAGTAGAAGAACCAACGATAAAAATTAAAATTGGTCCAAACACCAGTCCTTTTGCTGGTCGCGAAGGTGTATTTGTTACATCCCGCCAGATCAGTGCTCGGTTGTACAAGGAACTTGAGACCGATTTGGGTCTTCGGGTAGAAGATGCTGACGATTCAAATGGCTTTATGGTAAGTGGTCGGGGCGAACTTCATTTGGCTATGCTTATTGAATCCATGAGACGTGAAGGGTTTGAACTGGAAGTATCTAAACCACAAGTAATTTATAAAAAAGTAGATGGCGTTACGTGTGAACCATATGAAGAGCTTACTATAGACGTGCATAAAAATTATATGGGAGCGGTAACCGAAGAAATTGGAAAGCGAAAAGGAAAACTCATAAATATGACTACCCATCAAGATTCCCAAATTCGACTTATTTACCATATCTCTAGTCGCAATCTTATCGGAATTCGAAGTAACCTCATGACTAATACGCGAGGAACTGCTCTTATGAATACCTATCTTTTGGGGTATGAACCATTGGGAAGCGCTATGGAAAGTATCCGAAATGGAGCCATAGTAAGTACTGAATCTGGCGAAACATTGAGTTATGGACTTGCAAATGCTCAACTTCGTGGAACACTATTTTACGGTCCTGGTGAAAAAGTGTATGAAGGTATGATTGTAGGACTCGCAGCACAAGACCGTGATGTAGAAGTAAATATCTGTAAAAAAAAGAACCTCACGAATAATCGCTCTTCTGGTGAAGGGGTAAAAATTCAACTTGAACCACCAACCATATTATCGCTTGAACAATACTTAGATGTCATTGTAGATGATGAATATCTTGAAGTAACACCACAATCTCTTAGACTTCGCAAGATACAACTCACGCTTGCCCTCAGACGGATTGCAGATAGGAAAAAATAAGCTAAGCGTTAATCAATAAACGTAAGTGCGATACCCATATTTCCTGCTCGGCCGGTTCGCCCAATACGATGAATATAATCTTCGTATGTTTCAGGTGGGTTGTAGTTTATGACATGACTAATGTCATTTATGTCTATACCTCGTGATACTACATCAGTTGCCAAGAGGACTTGAACTTCATTGTTTTGCAGTTTGTTAAGCGATCGTTGTCGTTGTGCTTGGGTTTTATTTCCATGTATTGATGCGGCTTTAAATCCTCTATCAAGGAGATCTCTTTCCAACTTGCTCACTCCCCATTTGGTACGACCAAAAACAAGTACTTTTTTGAACTCTTTTTGAATAAGAAGATCATGAAGAACTTCTACTTTATCTTTTCCTCTTGTTTCTATAATACTTTGATCTACATTTTGAGAAGCTGCGCCTGTTTTAACCGACACGGTTACGGGGTTTTTAAGAAAACTATTCATAATAGCCCTAGTTGAATCTGGCATTGTTGCAGAAAAGAACAATGATTGACGGTTTTCAGGTAACAATGAAATGATATATTTCATATCGCCTATAAATCCCATATCAAGCATACGGTCAACTTCATCAAGTACTACATTAGTGAACTCAGTCAAATTTAAAATTCTTCGCTTTTCCAAGTCCATGATGCGACCCGGAGTACCAATCACAAAATGTGGCCGTCTTGATAATTGCCTTGATTGTACATGTATCGATGCACCTCCAATACAAACTGTTGAATATATTCCCATATTCTTTGTAAACGCCCTAAGCTCGTCTTGAATTTGAGAGGCAAGTTCGCGAGTAGGAGTTACAATTAATACTTTTTGATTTCGATCTTTGGATATTTTGGTTATAAGAGGAAGCAAGAACGCAGCGGTTTTACCGGTTCCTGTATCTGCAATACCAACCAAATCGTTTCCTTCCAATATGGGTTTAATTACCTGATCTTGTATGGCAGTTGGCTTTGTATACCCTCGTGCAGCTATATTATTCTGAAGCAGCCCATTTAATGCAAAGTCAGTAAAAGCATTTTTAGGCTCATACTGTGTTTCAATCAAAGGAGCGGCTTTTTTCACAAACATGCGTGGATCAAGCGGCCGTTTACTACCACGGTTATTAAATCTTCGACCACCTTGATGTCTGCTATTCCCGTTATATCCACGAGAAGGATTGTGTCTATTCTGATACATATAAAAATTAAATCGCCTTAAGGAGGAGACGATAATAAAAATGGTGAAGAAGTTCTTAACCAGTTACACCGACTCAATTCAGTATAAATACTGATTAATCATTAAAGCTAACACTGTGAAGTATAACACATCTGCATGCATTGTCAAACTATAGGATATATTTCACTTTTCAAGCTCAGGTGGAATAATAATCCCATAGAGGCCCTCAATGGGATTTTCTTTATTGGAAACAATTTCTATCTGTATCAATGGAGCACCAATTTGAGGGATGAGATCATGATAATCTAACAGATAGGCAAATCCATGGTCAACGCTTATTCCAGCATACGAAATATTAAATGGTTTATCTTCTACTATCTCTTTAACTTGAAGAACTATATTATTTTTGTAATATAATCCACCATAATTATTTTTTACATTATGTAAGAGTGGTCCCCCATTGAAAACTAATAGAAGTGTCGCTACCAAGATAGGAGCTAGTTTTCTTTTGATTCGCATTAAATAATCAACAAAAACGATCAGTATGAGAGGTAATAAAAACATAAAGTAGTATTCGGATGGTCTTTGTGCATATACGGTGAAAAAAATTAAAACAGCAATCGCAGTAATGAGAATTGATCCATACAATACTGATTTAAAACCCTTATGCACTTTCTTTAAAATGAGTGTAATCCAAATAAATATTCCATAGAACAATACTGCCAAAATGCTATTGTTTGAAAGCGTGAATGGTTGGAAAAAATTTTTGAGAACAGGAATCCAACTGAAGTATTCATTATGTGCAGTAGTACTAGAAAAAAAGAATTTTATAAATAACTGAGTATTGAGAAATTCATTACGAATATCAAATATTAAAAGTGGGACAAACATTATACTGAAAGCTCCAAAATACATTGCAATGTTAACCCATGGAATACTCTTGGGTGAATATTTAAGTAGAATGAAGACGAAGGTGAGAAAAACGACAAACACAAATTGAAAGTGCATATTAATAAAAAACCCTTCAACAACACCCAGCATAATCCACAGAAGAAAGTGTGGTCGATGATAGATGTAATAAAGGAGCCCCAATACAATCATGGTTCCCAATGGGATCATAAGCGGCCACCATGGAATGACGTCATAGTTCTGAGCTTGAGGATTAATAATCCATAAAAACAAAAACCAGTGTGCGTGAGTGGGAGTAAATATCTTCTTTAATAAAAAATATGATGACAGGATAAATGTCATATCAATCAAAATCACAAATAATACAAGCGCATTTGGATGTAGCTTTGAAAAGAAATAAAATGGAACAAGAATATACGTAAAATAGGGTGCCAAGAAAAATCCTAAATCATTATTCACTCGTGGGCCCAATAAAGTAAAATCTTGATAGAGAATAATATTTCGTAATTGTGTCGAAAATTGCTCCTGATCCCACCCAAAAATGATCCGATGTTCTAAATTGTAAAATCGTGTCAATGCAAAGAATGCAATAAGAATGATAGAAAGATAGTATTTTCTGAAGAAGTTCGACATTATACTATTCTATCAATTAAAATACGTTCCCAGCGGTATGAACGAATTGCTTGATACGTCAAACCAATACGTGAGTTTCTGATCTCCATCGATTTGTTGAGTATTTACTAAAAGCAAGTAGGGAGCTGCCCAGCCCGTTACATCAATGATGTTATATCCCTCGACCTGTTGTGCAAATGCTTGTTGAATATTGAGATATTGCGTGTTTTCAGCAAACGGTGCGCCATTGGTATTGAATACATAATAATTAAGGTTGTCACCAACGAGTTCTTTCAGAAAAAAATGCGCATTGTCTGGTGACCATGTATTAAATGGGATAGAAAGTATATGAGTACTGAGAAGTTCGTTTGCAAATATGTCTTGAGTTGTTTCCCCCTCTTCATTTGTTGTTGATACGACATAACGAATGGTCCCTTCATACTGTTTTGAGTCCATGGTCACGGTCATAATACCATCAGGAGAAACCATTGACTTATTCATTATCACTGGTGGTATATCTGCTGGAGAATTTGATTCATCTGCTCGTACTTGAGTGGTTTTTCGAGAATCTTGATACTTAAACAATAAAACACCGCCTACTATTAATACAACGATGATAAATCCGTATACAATGGAGTTTAGATTTTTCATAACGTTAATGAGCCATCATGAATAGTTAATTTGGTTCCCGGATTATCTGCACTGCTGTGAGTGGTATGCCCGGAAGATACCGGCGTAGCCCATTCGTAGAGCTTTGCCACGTCAATGGTTCGCATGTTAATACATCCATGACTCATGGGATGGCCAAAATTATTGTGCCAATAGGTGCCATGAATCCCAAAACCACGGCTTGCCGCAACTTCTTGATTTGAAAAGAACATGACATAGGGAACATTAGGAAGATTGTAATAGTCATCTCCACTCCCTCCACTCATGGTGGTAGAGCGAAGCTTGACCCATATATCAAACTCACCAGTTGGCGTCTTTCCCCATAAGCCAGTTGAAACTGGTGTTTCCATAAAGAGCTCATCCCCATCATAGGCCGATAATGTTTGTGTTTCTAAATTGATATAGATATGTTTGTTCTGCGCTTTTTCAATGCTCTCTACATCTGCGCCAAGCACCACTTCTTCTTGTATTTCTTGATCCAAGTCAATTGATGGAGCATCGACCAATTGGTTAAGAAACACTGCCTGACTAGTATTATCTATTTTGAACGTTAAGGTCTCTTTACAATTTCGAGTGTTTGCACAAGGGAGAAAATATTTTTCAGATACGGTTAAGTATATGAGACTTACTAAACCCACCAAGACAATGAGACTCATGATGAGCCGTCTCATGTGAAGATTCTGCTTTTTGTACCGTTTCTTCATACTGTTTATAGTAGATCAAAAGGAGATAATTGTAAAGAATAGTATAAAAGAACCCCTCAAAATATTATTTAACTCATAAAATATGCTCCATATCCTGTCTTTTTTATTTGCTCTATAATCTGATCTTCCGTTACTTTATGGGGTTCAAACTCAACCTCAGTTATCTGTTTAGTATAGTTAGTCTTCACTGATTTAATTCCTACTAAATCTTCAAGATCTAAGTCAATGAGCATCGCACAAGAATTACAATGCATACCTTCTATGGTGAATGATTTTTTTATGGTGGTTTCTATATCTTAGCTTTTTTCAGAAGCAATGAATTGGTAACAACTGAGACCGATGAGAATGCCATTGCGAGCCCCGCAAATACAGGATTAAGAAATACTCCAAATATAGGATACAATAATCCAGCCGCTAAGGGAATCCCCACCAGATTGTAGATAAATGCCCAGAATAGATTCTGCTTGATAGTTCTTAAGGTTTTACGTGATAGATTAATAGCTTGTGGAATTTTTCCTATATCTCCATGAAGTAATGTGATGTCTGAAGATTCAATTGCAACATCTGTTCCTGTTGCCATAGCAATACCAACATCGGCCTGAGTGAGAGCTGGTGCATCATTGATGCCATCTCCTGCCATAGCTACAATTCTTCCTTCTTCTTGAAACTGTTTTATAACCTCAGATTTACGCTGTGGCAAAACTTCTGCCTTGACTACGTCAATGCCAACAAGTTTTGCTATATATGTAGCTGCTCTTCTGTTGTCTCCGGTAAGCATGACTGTTTGTATACCCAATGTATGAAGTTTTGCAATTGCGTTCTTTGCAGATTCTTTTATGGTGTCACTTATGGCTAAAATACCTACATTCTCACCGTCAATTTCAATAACAATAACCGTCTTTCCTTCGGATTGTAGTTTTTCTATATCTGAATTGGTATGGTCATGATCATGGGGCTTTCTGATAATAACCTTCATTTTTTCTATAACACCTTCGACACCAACTCCTTCTGTTTCTTTAAAAGAAGAAACCTTTAATGCATTTATTGATAGTTCTTTACCCTTTGTAACTATAGATAAGGCCAATGGATGCTGTGAATACTTCTCTATACTTGAAGCATATTGTATAAGCTTCTGATCTGAGAAATGGTTGTTAAATGAAATGATATTGGTAACAGAAGGTTTACCGCTGGTAATGGTTCCTGTTTTATCAAAAACCAATGTATTTACGGCATGTAATTTCTCTAAACTCTCTGCGTTTTTGATGAGGATACCATGTTCTGCACCCTTTCCCACTCCAACTATTATTGCTGTTGGCGTTGCCAATCCTAAAGCGCAAGGACAGGCTATTACTAATATACCCACAAAAGCAAGGAGACCAAATGATAGAGCTGTTGAAAAGCCTAAATACAACGACCCTACAGTAAGCCAGAGAATGAGCGTTATACCCGCTATACCAAGAACAACGGGAACAAAAATTGACGAAATTTTATCTGCTAAGTTCTGTATTTGTGCCTTAGATCCCTGTGCTTGTTCAACTAATCTAATGATCTGAGCAAGCACCGTATCTGAGCCTACTTTAGTTGCCCGAATGGTAACACTTCCTTGTTTGTTCATGGTAGATCCCACTACAGTGTCTCCTTCTTTCTTATCTACGGGCATTGACTCGCCTGTTAACATTGACTCGTCAACTGAAGTAAATCCTTCTAATATGAGACCGTCTACCGGAACTATTTGTCCGGGCTTTACCATGACTACATCACCAACAATAACTTCTGAAATAGGTATCTCTATTTCCTTCTCATTTCGTATAACAATTGCTGTTTTAGCTTGTAAGTTAAGAAGCTTTTCAATTGCTTCTCCCGTTTTTATTTTTGAGCGCGCCTCTAAATATTTTCCTAACGTTACGAATCCTATGACTACAATCGTTACATCAAAATAGGTATATTCAGGTGCTTTCAACAACTCTCTTATAGGAGGGAAAAGGAAAATAAGACTACTATATACAAATGCCGTTAACGTGCCTATGCCAATAAGAGAATCCATATTTGCTACCCGGTAGGTAATGAATTTGACTACACCATCTAAAAACGGTCTTCCGATCCAGAACAAAACGACTGTTGAAAGTAAGAATGAGATTGTATTAAATAAGGGCATGGGGATAGGGAGATTTGGTATTGAGGGAACTATTTTTGCCGCTATGTCCCACATCATTAAGATAAAAATAAGTAAGGTTATGGGTAGCACAAAATCAACCTTTGTTTTCATGCGTTCCAGCTCAATAAGTTTTTCTTTTTTAGTTTGATTGAGTTCTAACCCGTGATGAGCATGATTCTTTTCTTCTTCTAAAGAATATCCGAGCTTGTTAATTTCATGATTCATGGTATGTAATGTCACATCTGAAGAATGGTATGTGATAGAAGCCTTTTCTGTAGCAAAGTTCACATCACACGTTAAAACACCGGGTAATTTCTGCAGTTTTTTTGTGATTATATTGCTGCAACTTGCACAGCTCATTCCTTTAACCTGAAATGTTTGAGTCGTCATAGAGTTATTGCAAAATATTATGTAACATTGAACCACTGCTCTCTCCACTTTTTAAGTGTCGTTATACTTCCTGTTAAAAATGTCTCTACCGCATCGGCATTGTCGAGTATTTCTTTCCTGCTGCTTTTTGTTCTTATTTCCCGAGTCATGACAATTCCCGCTTCATGATGAGCTATAAGTGCATTAAGAAATCGTAGATCTACTTTCTCATCAGGTGTCCCAAGATTTGCCACCTTTGGATCTGGTACCGTCCGCGCGTCTTTATACCAATCTTTTTTCCACCCATAGAGTTCTTCAATGAGTTTTGGTTCTCCTGCTTGAATGGCTATTGCCAACTCTTTTAGTTCATCTCTTTCCGTCTTTTCTGCAATTTGGTTTGAAAGCAGAATCGCTCCCTTATGATGAGTAGCCATTTGATTTATATATCTTAAATCAACAAATCTATCTGCTTGTCCAAATCCCATTTCTTCCTTTTCGTACATCGTTTGTTGATATGAAGGTGATAAGTAATAGCCTCCAGCTAATCCAATTACTAACGAAACAATCATAAGTGAAAGGGTTAAAGGAACAGATAGTTTATTCATATTAGGATTTTTTAAATATATTCATAACTTCTACAATTACTTCATCTTTTTTACCATTTTTGATTGCATCTACAACGCATCCTTTGAGGTGATTTTCTAATATCAGATTATTTACCTCTTTTAATGCTTTCTGAATTGCTTGTGATTGGTGTATTACATCAATACAATACTCATCCTGCTCTACCATAGATATCACTTTATTCAAATGTCCATGAGCTATCTTTAACCGATGAAGTAATCTTTCTTTTGTGTCTTTCGGTCTGTATGCCATAGCTGTATAGGTAATTGCTAATATCCCCCCACTGGGGATATAGTACCATGAAAAGACTTCATCTGTCAAGGACTATTTTGGGGAGTAGATGAATACTAGGGATCGACTACTAGTTGGAGCTGATTTTGAATTTGTGCCTCTGATTCTTGACCATAGGTGATGAGAGCTTTATCTCCATTTCTTATTTCTTTTCCGAGGAGTTTTTCAACTCTATTACCATTTAAAAAGAACTTAAGAGTATTGTTTCCTTCATTACAAAAAGTTTCACCGGTTCCTGTTATCAAACATTCTTCACTCAGAGAAAAGGGTAAAGTTTTAAAAAAATCATCCCAGGTTGTACCAGCCTTGGTAACTTGAATACTATTTGGTTCATTAGCAGTTATAAAAGCGTCAGGTGATAATTCATGATACATCGGCGCCGTAAATACTCTAACCGTACCATTGGTGACAATTGCAAAACTAGATCTTAAATTCACCCTTTCATCGATTGTCTCAATGTTCTCTTCTCTGTTTACTTCTGTAGAAATTTCTGATTTTTCACGCGAAGTTGTAGTCGCTTTAAAGAAAACAAAAGCAACTCCCAGAATGAAAACCAATGAAATGTGCAGCAATATCTTCTTCATAGCTTTATTGTAACATTGCACTGCTTATCCTAAAGGGATTGTCCCAAATCAACACGAAGCGGCTCATATCATTTGTGTAATAATATGGGTGGGGTGTTTTTTTATTCGATCTTTAGAACCTTACCTTTCTTGATATACTTTTGATACTCATGAAACTACGTAAACTGTTCTTAGTACCAATTTTCATTCTTATTGGAATACCTGTATTTCTTTTTGGAACTCCACGGATCATTGAGAAACTCAATGAAAAATATTATATTGAGAAAAATGCTCTACAAAAACTTGAGATTATCGAATCGGTCTCAACAACCAGTACATTAGAGGTGCAGAAAATAGCAAAAGATACGAGGGGAACATATCTTGAAACCTGGTTAGAATTATGTAGAAAACAGTATTTTAATTTAAAAACTGATTGTAAGCTATCTGACTTAAACAAGTCAAATTTACGTAAATTGAATCAAATACTGGAGACTGGAATTTTGGAGATTGTTGAGGTAGAAAAACAATATTGAAATGTTTACTTTAACCTCATGGGTTAAAGTATGAATGACTGACTGGGCTCCCCTGTTGGGATACTACTCGAACTAAAATATTTATAAAAAAATACCTCTTTCTCTATCAAACTTCAAACAATCACAATTATAAAATGACTTAGATTACTTCTTTAATTTTATCAATGCAAGGAAGATAGACAATTTTTTTACCTTTAGTGGTTGACATTAAATAGCCATTAGATTCTAAAATCATTAAATCCTTACGTGCGGTCTCATAAGATATTTGATTTACAATTTGATGATAACTAATTGAATACGTTTTATTTGGTGATTTTAAAGAATTAGCCAATAATTTTACCTGTCGATTATTAAACTGTGGAACCAAATGGGTAAGTGCTCTTAATTTTTGACTCTCTTCCATCTTTTTTTTATAATAATCGATAAAATCATTAATAGATCTTTCGATGACTTTTAGCTTATAGAATAAAAAGTATGTTAGATCATCCTCATCATATTCACTATAAATATATGATCTATCATATTGAGCTTTAGAATCCAAAATTATTCTTGAAACTGAAAGATATTTAAAAAGCCAATAACCACGATTTAACAAGTACCAATAAAAGATTGCTCTCGCTGTTCTTCCATTTCCATCTACAAATGGATGCAAATATGCTAACCAAAAATGAATTATACTTGCTTTTATTACTGGATGTATAAAATCAGTTTTCGATTCTTTTTCATTAGCAAAACTAATTAAATTTTTTAGTTCTTCTTTTACAAAATCTTCATCAGGTGGTACAAATACACTTTCTCCTGTAAGAGAATCTACAACATGTATATTGTCACTGTTTTTTCTAAACCGTCCTGAATCTGTTTGATCAGGCAATGTATTAGTAGTTATTATCTTTTGGATTTCTTGAATCATTTCCATACTTAAAGGCAAATCTTTCCATTGTGAAATTTGTTGCATGACCTGAAAATTATTTATGATCATTTGCTCACCTTGAGTCCTTGGTTTCCTTTTGGATAGAATCATTTCTTTTGCTACCTTTCTAGATGTATTGGCTCCTTCAATTTGACTTGATGCAATAGCCTCTTCAGTTATTCCACTTAAAATCAGTTGATCTCTTTGTGCAGATACTTGTTTATTTTCCTCAGAAAGTATAAGTCCACTTGCGTAAGAATCTATAAAGCTTATTCTTTGAAACATTATTTTATTAATCGTATAGTTAAATTTTCCTTTTAATTTAGACTTTATCGGTGTATTCTCTCTATTGGATAGTCTATTGAATTTAACGAATGTCCATAGTAGTTCGTGTGAATATTTTTCACTTAAGGGATAATGCCTTACTTTATCCCAGTAGTCGTAAGAATCTTGAGCCATATTAAGCTTCTCTCTTATTTCTTGTGAGTTAATCAAGTCTATAAGATTAGTACTCGCTTTTGTTATTTCTTCCCTCCATTTTGGCGGATGTGGTATTCTGTTTATCATATTACTACTTTATTACTAGTTTACTAGTAATTAGTAATAGTGTATCATACTTTTCTAGAAATTATTCCTAATTACTATCTAATTAGGAATACACTAGTAATATAAATAAAAGTTAAGATTTAATATATTTAGATTGTTATGAAGCTCTAATTATATGCCCCCCCTGTTGGGATAGTACTCGAACGGAAGGGTGGGTGAGGGGGTATTTATTTACACGAAACAATCAATGCGGCCTATGCTCTTCTCCAACTTTATCAACAAAAAATTCTACTACTCCGCAGTTTGGACAGTAATATACATCGTACTACTCTTTGTTTACAAAGAGCTCGCCTAATTCTCCCAGTGCTCCCCATCTTGTTCCTTCATGAAATGATTTTGTACCCTTATATTCTAGGTCAATAGTACACCTTGCACATTTTATCTTTTTTGCATTTTGATTATTGTTTTGTTCCATAATTGATATTATCTATCAGATATCAAGTTTTTGCAAGATTGGATCAGTGTCTTTTGAGAATTGAGAGATTTAGAATTTTGTGACAGTCTAAATAAGGGCTCGCTAAGATAGACGATTTTCGAATTTATTTAATTTGAAAGTAATTATCTGCAGAAAATTGCATTTGCTCCATAAATATTTTTTTTATGTGATAGAGATTATTTTGCTCATAAAAGATCACCATAGCTTTTACAAATTCATTCACATCTACATCACGATACGATAATGGAAAATATCCGTGAGCTATCAAAATAGCATTTGAGAGCATCCGAGCAGTGCGTTTATTGCCATCGGCAAAAGGTTGTAAGTATGCAATCATGCATGCGGCAATGAGTGCTTTATCAGGTGGGTATGTGGTGCTATTTATATGGCTGATAATCTTTCGCAACTGAACATCCAATTCTTGTCGTATGGAAATTGGGTTATATAATGTTCCGGTTATTCTTACTGCTTGTGATCGGATGCCGGAAGGCACATTGAGATTTTTTATCATTAGCCCATGGAGTTGTGTTACATCGCCAAATCTAAGCTGTTTAAATGTTTGGGTATTATTCAAAATCGAATCAAATGCATACTTATGATTTAAGATCATTATTGCTTCTTCCTTAGTTCGTCCTTTTGCTTCAATCTTTTGCTTGATCAGTGTTTCTGTTTCCAAAAGATCATATGTGTTTCCCTCTATCTGAGACGACTTCCAAGAAAATTCGATAATAAACCGTTCAAGCTCTCTTTTATAAATTGAGGGCTCAAGATCTTTCACGTTCCGTGCATATGATTTCTTGGCATTGTCTAAAATGATTTGCTCTTTTTGGGTAAATAGTGAGGAAAGATTTACATATATTTCATCGTTGAAATGAGCGTGAATGTTCCGCTCATTAAAATTAGTTTGAAAATAGGTACTGATATTTATTTCACGGAGTATGGGGTTTTTTTCAATAATCTTATATGTTGTTGACTTTCCTTTTCCTTCTACAGAAACGTGTCCAAGTTCTACCAGTTTATTAAGATCTCTAATAAGAGTGATTCTAGATGTAGAGGTTGCATTCGAAAGCAGCGTTGCAATCTCTGCTCTGGAGAGCCCTCCTCTACTCTCAAGTAAATCAAGGATTGAAGTTTGCCTTTTGTTTAGATTCGTATCATTCATTATTAATTAAAATTGAGTACAAAATGATACGTAAACATATTCGTATCATCAATATATAACAATCGTATCATATATACTGAGGGAAGTAAATAATATGAATTAGGTAGTTCGCATAAGAACGGATGGGCTCCCCGACGTGGATTCGAACCACGAACCTTATTCTTAACAGGAATCTGCTCTACCGTTGAGCTATCGGGGATTCAATAGGGACTATTATAACATTCCGACCTGCCAAATCTCAATTACAATGAGATTTTATGCCTTAGAACGGCAATGTCATGGGTGCTTGACTGGAGCCACTATCTTCCAAATATTTCTTCCATGCCACCGGAATCATAACTTTACCCATCTCGTTCATATAATAAATCTCTTTATTCTCTACTCCATAATCAAACAGTCGCTTGGTAACCATCACATCATCCATACAATATTTTTTGAGCTCATCCCATTTTCCCTCTTTATAATAATCTATCGCCATAAGTCCGTGCCCTGTTTTTTTCTCTCCCAGTGTGGCAGAAGCTACATCATTAAGCCCAATGCGACGGCCAATTTTTCCTCGAATATCTTCGAGTATGTCAAAAAGTGAAAGATCTTCTATATTGCCCGGGTAATATGGTTGAAGCACGGGAAGGTCAAATGAAGCAATGTTGTACCCAATTATATATGAGGCATTTTCAAGAAGGGGGAATACTGAGCGCACGTTGTCTTCGGTATATATATGTTGTTTTTCGGTAGCGTAATCATAGAGTGCAAGCACGGTAATGCCGAGATTTTGTGGGTCACTGAATTCTCGAAACGTGTGCTTGGTTTCAAGATCTATTACAACCGGACGTTGTCTCATGATTAGTGCACAGAAGAATTGTGCTCTTTGATAATCTCTACTTCAAATACCGATCGTTTTTCCTCTCCAATCTTTGGTGATGTGATATTTGCTTTATTGAGTTGAAGTTGAAAATTTTTACGCATCTCATCAACCAGATCAAAAAATACTTTCTTTTCATCTTTTGATATGCGCTCTATCTCTATTCGGAAAAATTCATCCAACTTTCCTATGCTCCAAAGGGCGTCAATAAATTCGGTATTACCAAAATCAAGCTGACTTATGTCTCCTACTACTGGTCTGACCTTAAAATTCATCATGCGAACTTCATGATACATATCTTGACGTGCCGGTCTTTTAGTGAGGATTTCCTGCTGAAATAAGTGGATTCTCTCATATAGGTCACCTTCGCTTGGATTATTCATAAAGTATTAAGGTATAATGAGAAAATGATAAAACAATCTATTCAGTCTGAGCTTATAACAGCCATGAAGGCTAAAGACACAGAAAAAACTCAAACTCTACGATACATTTTAGCACAAATTAAAAATAAAGAAATTGAAAAACGCACTGAACTTACTGATGAAGAAGTGACCGATACTCTTCGGAAAGAGGCAAAAAAACTGCAAGAATCGATTGACTCATTTACCGCTGGCGGACGAAGCGATCTTGGGGACGAATCACAAGTACAACTCGATATTCTAAGTACCTATTTGCCCAAAGAGCTCGGGGATGAAGAACTTGCCGCAAAAGTCCAAATAATTATAGATGCAAACAATGAATTGTTTCAAAAAAATCCTGTCGCGCTTATTGGCCTATGCATAAAAGAGCTCAAATCTGAAGCAGATTCTAGTCGCATTGCCGCCGCAGTAAAAAAACATATGTAATGCTCGACTGTCATCCTGAACTTGATTCAGGATCTATGCTATAGTATCCATATGGCACGACTCAAACGTATATTCTTATATTTATTGGCGATCTTTTTTATATCTTCATTAACCAAAACTATATTTGAATATCGTAAAAACGTTCAGTTTTACTATAACTTCACAGAGGAATATGCCAAAGAAAAAAAGCGCAATACCGAACTTCGAACTCAATTAGTCAAAACCCAAGATATCGCTGAATTTGAAAAAACGGCACGAAACAAATTAAACCTTCATAAAAAAGATGAATATGTGATGGTGCTTCCGCAACCTACTCCTACCGTTATAACACCAACCCCAACCGTGGCTCCTAACTATGCACAATGGATTGAACTATTCTTCTATAATTGACTGTAGAGCTCTTTTCCCCTATAATATAAGTTCTCTATGTCATTCCCGACCTGATCGGGAATCTAGACATAATAGAACTGGATCCCGCATCAAGTGCGGGATGACAACTTTCCGGGGTAGTGTAGGGCTGCACAGGAGGCTCATAATCTCCTAGACTAGGTTCAACTCCTAGCTCCGGAACACGCAAAGACTCACGGGTTTCTTATTTCTATTTTTGGTATCATAAAACATATGTCACAAGACCTTATATCTGTTGTAATACCGGTATTTAATGAGCAAGATAACATATCTCCCCTTATAAATCGCCTTCTCCCGATCTTAAATCACTATGATTTCGAGCTTATTTTGGTGGATGACGGCTCAAAAGACAATACAGCTTCCGAGATTCGCAAACATGCAGAAGTTAATAAAAACATCAAACTCCTTTCATTTAATAGAAACTTTGGTCATCAGATTGCCCTTACTGCAGGTCATCGCAGTGCAAAAGGCGCATGTGTTATAAGTATGGATGCCGACTTGCAAGATCCCCCTGAAGTCATTCCCGAAATGATTGCCAAATGGAAAAATGGAGCAAAAGTAGTATATGCAAAACGTAAAAAGCGCGATGTAGACAGTATATTTAAGAAGAAAACTGCTGAAATGTTTTACCGATTTATCAACTCACTTTCAGATACTGTTATTCCAGAAAATGTAGGGGACTTTCGACTTATAGACCGCGAGGTAGTAGATTATTTAAATAATCTTCCTGAGCATTCACCGTTTTTGCGCGGATTGGTAGCTTGGAGCGGTTATAAGGAAGATTTTGTGTATTTCGACAGACAAGAGCGGCATTCTGGAAAAACGCATTATTCTGTCTCTAAAATGTTTAATTTTGCCCTTGATGGCATAACCTCTTTTTCCATAAAGCCGCTTCGCGTAGCAACCTATATGGGATTTGGTGCAGCTAGTTTTGGATTTTTAGGCATACTCTACGCAATCATTGGAAAGTTCATATCGCCTGCTACTTTTATAATCGGCTGGACCGGGCTGTTTGTAGGAATCATGTTTATAGGCGGTGTACAGCTTATAACTATAGGAATCATAGGAGAATATATAAGCAAAATTTATATTGAAGTTCTGCGAAGACCTCACTACATTGTAAAAGAAAAGGTCAATATAGAATCATGAAATCAATACGTATAGTCATGCTTGCAGCAGTACTAGCACTTATGGTGTATGGGGTATATGTGTGGATTCAAAGCAGAAACGTGTCGCTTTCTCCAGTGCCAGAAGAAGGAGTGCGTGTCATACAACTGTCTCCAGAGGCTTCTCCATAGAGATACGTGTCATTCCCGACCCCGATCGGGAATCCAGACTGGATCCCGCATCAAGTGCGGGATGACAATGCGCTCACAGCCCCTGCCCAACGCCATCTACGCATTTGGCAAAGCGGGCGTTTATACGATCTTCAAAGCCTCCAGTGTCGTTCAAGCAAACACAGCAGAAAGCATCTTCAGTAGAGGAAGATGGAAACAAGAGTGGATTCCCAAAAGTATCTACCAACACACTTTCGCCCGTACTCTCAATAAGCCCTGGCAAGGTCACAGAACAAGATAAGCCAAGACAAATTCTTCTTTTGAATATGACTTGTTCCAGTGTCCATATGACAGCAAGTACTGCAACTAGTAAGATCATTCCTACTACAGCAGCTTGTATCTTTTCTCTGGCTGCTGTTATAGCATCTTTATCTCCACCACTGGTTACCCATGCAAATGCACCAAGGAGCATGTAAAAGAGTGCTGCAAGACCAGCTATAGCAAAGAATGCACGGATAGCAAATGTGAGTATGTCACCAAGGGTGGGGATTTGGAAACCTAAATTTCCCACATCGACAGATATACATGTGGGGAGGGAAGCTTTAGCTATACTATTAGCTCCTATAGGAAGGCTTAAAGCTCCTGCACTAATTATTCGATTATCAGCACACTCTAAGGATTCTACTGCGTAAGTAGTTTGCGCAAAAAAGGAAATAAGGGCAATTAATATAAACATGGAAAATAGTGCGCTTATATATTTTTTCATATTATTCTCCTATATTAAATTGAAATATTTTTCCTTGACCATCCAGAAATAACACATCTATAGTAAAGAGTATGACATAGGCGCTTATGTAAATCAATAGTGCTACCTTTTTTATCGGTAGACCGGATTTTTTGTAGGAATTATTTTATATAAATGATTTCGATTCATATAAAACTCTCTCCTGAAGTTTCTCCATAGAGATACGTGTCATTCCCGACCCCGATCGGGAATCCAGACTGGATCCCGCATCAAGTGCGGGATGACAATGCGCTCACAGCCCCTGCCCAACGCCATCTACGCATTTGGCAAAGCGCGCATTGATGCGATCGCCAAAGCCACCTGCGTCTTTTACACATACGCAACAGAAGGCGTCTTCAGTAGAGGAAGAAGTGAAGCCACCTGGTATTGGCATTGTTCCTAGTGATGGAATGTACATGGCCGTGTACGTGGCCGTTGTCTTTTCACTACTCTCAATAAGCCCCGGCAAGGTAACACTACATGAAAGACCTAAACAGATTCTTCTTTTAAATATGACTTGTTCCAGTGTCCATATGACTGCAAGTACTGCAACAAGAAGGATCATACCTACTACTGCTGCTTGTATCTTATCTCTGGCTGCTGTTATAGCATCTTTATCTCCACCAGATGTTACCCATGCAAATGCACCAAGGAGCATGTAAAAC
>JAQBTX010000005.1 GCA_027624795.1 bacterium
TTATGGTACGGTTCTGCCCTTATTGATGAAAGTGGAGAAATGATTGGATCAATGTATGTGGTAAGTTTTCCTACACGCAAAGCTTTAGATAAATACCTTCAACAAGAACCGTATATATTAGGAAATGTATGGAAGTCAATTGAGATTATGAAATGTACTACTCGCGATCCTTGGCAATTTAATCGGCCGAAAGAGTTTTTTGTAAATGAATAACGTATATGAAAATACTCATTTTCACCGAAGGAACAGCACTCAAACCAGGTTCTGAAGAATCTCATGAAGCGCATGAGTTTAGAAAATATATTCCCAATGGTCAGGTTGTTCAAAAACTTCAGCATTGGAAAGATCAAGGTGCGGAAATTTATTACCTAACTTCACGAACAACATCTGAAGAAATCGATGACATTCGTTATGTGTTAGAAAAACACCACTTTCCACAGGTTCAAAATCTTTTATTTCGAAAAGATGGCCAGGAATACAAAGATGTCGCAGAATTACTTATTCCCGACGTTTTTATCGAAGATGATTGCGCAAGTATTGGGGGAGAAGTAGAGATGACCTATCCACATATCAAACCAGAGATCAAATTAAAAATTCACTCAATAGTCGTTGCGGAATTTGCAAATATTGATTATCTTCCAGAGAATATTCAGGAACTTGCAAAGTTTTAATCTCCAAAATCTTTGCAGTAAAAAAAATGGAATTGCAGCAATTATTAATTAAGATATGGAAATTTAATCGTCAGAAAGAATTTTTTTTAAAAATGGTATAATATTTGTATTATCACTGCTTTATTCTTATGAATTCATTTACATTCTTCAAAAAAGGATTCAAACTAGCTAACAATAACCTCCATCTGTTAGGGATTGGATTTGTTTTATCTCTGTTATATTCTCAAGAGCAATTATTTACCTACCCTGGCATTGGTCTTATTTCCTTCATTTCAGTCTTATTATATTTTGGATACCATTTATCTATACCTCTTTTTCTAGATATGAGGGAGAAGAAAAAAGATCTCTCATTTTCTAATATAGTAAAAACTTCCCTTTCTAATATGAAAAGATCAATTTTACCTTTCATAGTACTTATTTTTTTTGCTGGAATAATGTTAGTGCTTTATAGTGTAATCGCATTCTTATCTAGTGGAAATGGAGACTTAGAAGCATTTCTTACAGAAGGAAACCTATTTCAAGGAAATCAACTTTTAGCATTACTATTTTATGCTTTATCATCATTTTTTATTTTTAGTTCAATCTATTTTTCCATAGAAAAGTTTGGACTTTTTCGCTCAATAATAAAAAGTATTCAGTTTAGTTTTAGACACCTCTCGTTTATCATGTTTGTTGGCTTACTCTATTGTATTTCCTATCTTCTTTCGTCAACCGTTTATGATTCCATTTCAAAACCAATGAACATTTTACTTCAAATAGGGATTGTAGAATATATTGAGCTCATTCTCATTTCTAGTGCCTATTATTGTTATTTTCAAGGAGACAAAGTATTAAGAAAGAAGTAGCATATTTTTTCCTTACGGTTTTCAAACCTATCAAGTTGTAATTTCCCGTTGCTCTGCGTCAATCAATTGTCATTCCCGTGAAAACGGGAATCCAGACTGGATCCCCGATCAAGTCGGGGATGACGTAAGACATCCTGTTGCTCAGTAACTATCATTTGAGAACTAAATCAAGAAGCCTTCTTCATAGATACATTTATGACCACGATCGAAAGAGTAACAAGCACCATTGCAGTGATCTGAAATGGATTGAGTTCCTCTTGAAACCAGAAGTATCCTATCAGTGCCGCCCATACCAGTTCAAGCGAAAGGATAATTGTTCCCAGGCTCAAATCAAAATGCTGAAATCCATATACCGTAAGATATGAGAGTAAGAAGAAATTGAGCGAGAAAAAAAGAAGCCATACAATACCAACAAGATCAAAGGGTTGAAGAATAGTGTACTGATTGGTAAAGATAATAAGGATAAGTCCAACTATGAGTCCTGCAAGCATTTGATACATCACAAGAACCAGGTTGTTGATTTTCCCACCTAAATACTTCTTCATGCTATTTACTACCACATCACCAATTCCTGCTATACCGGTCAACACCATACCAAGTCCTATGGATTCAATACCTTTTGGAAGAATAAAAAATACCAAACCAGCGAGTGCAAGAACTAAACTCACCGTTTTTTGTTTGCTAAATCCTTCTTTAAAAAATACGATGCTCACTATAAGGGAAGTAATGAGGGTTGTTGCATAAAAGCTAAACGTGGCTTTTGAGAGTGTGGTGAGAACTACTGCATAGGTGAACAAAAAAATTATTGCAGCAAACACAACTGAATGAACAATGAGAGGAACTATTAGATTTTTTGAAATATTGACTGCGGAAATTTTCTTAATGTAAAGAATTATTGCAATAATGCAAAACACTATCATTGAGCGCGCAAATGTCATCTGATTTTCGGTAAGATATGGTCCAATGGCACGAACAATTACACCAAAAGAGCCGTATATAATTGAAGTTCCCAGAAGAGATAGAAATCCCTTATATTTTGGTTGCATGTATCATAGATTATACATGACTAAGCTCAGCTTCTTTAAGAATGCGCAATAGACAATATTTAAGTTATGTATTAATATAGGAATATGCATCTTTATTCATACACCAATCATGACTACAAAACTAGCACTATTTAAAGGAAATAAAATTCGAAAAGCAATTCATAAAAATGAATGGTGGTTTTCTGTTATTGATGTGTGTCAGGTTCTATCTGGAAGTGTTGATGCGGGAGCTTATTGGAGAAAGCTTAAGCAGCGACTCATAAAAGAAGGAAGTGAGATCGTGACATTTTGTCACGGACTGAAAATTGAGGCTACAGATGGAAAGAAGTACAAGACAGACTGTGCTAATACGGAAAGTATGCTTCGACTAATCCAAACAATTCCAAGTAAAAAAGCGGAACCTCTCAAACTTTGGCTTGCAAAGGTGGGATATGAGCGGATTCAAGAAATAGAAGATCCAGAACTGGCAACCAAACGGGCAAAAGCTCTTTATAAAGCAAAAAAATATCCAGATGCATGGATTGAAAAAAGAATGCGAGGAATTGCAATTCGTGAAGAACTGACAGATGAATGGAATAAAAGAGGAGCACATACCAATAGGGAATATTCTATTCTAACAGCAGAAATATCTAAGGCTACTTTTGGCATGACACCATCAGAATACAAAAAATTTAAGAATCTTACTCGTGAAAATTTACGAGATCATATGACTGATCTAGAGTTAATTCTTAATATGCTGGGTGAAGCAACAACTACTAAAATTACAAGAGATCGGAATTCAAAGGGTTTTCCTAAACTCAAAATAGATGCTCATGACGGTGGGGCAGTCGCTGGAAGAACGCGAAGAGATATTGAAAAGCAGTCTGGAAAAAAACTTGTGTCCAAAAAAAATTATCTCCCAAAGAATACATGAAACAATCTAATCCCTTCCATGAATATATTATGCAAGACTTGCTTCATCATATTCCCGGTATTTCATCCAGAGCTATGTTTGGAGGGTATGGTATATATAAAGATGGACTCATATTTGGACTGATTGCAGATGATGAGTTATATTTCAAAGTTGATGAGCTCAATAAATCTGGTTACGAAAAAGCGGGAAGTACTCCGTTTATTTATCAACGCGGAAGTCACCCCAAAACTGCGATGCCCTATTGGAAGGTTCCCGCTGATGTTATGGAAGATAGAGAGCTCATTGTAGTGTGGGTAGATAAATCGGTGGCTGCCAGCAGAAGAGCAAAAAAAAGATAAAAGAAAAGGGCGGCTTTTGGCCGCCCTTAGAAGGACACTTCCAATCAGGCTCCCTGCACTTGGAACAATTTATCATGCATTTCCCAGAACTTTCCTTGATCTTGTGCACAAAGCGATGCTTCTGCTGCTTTTTGTGCATTTGGATGTATTTGAGTTAAAGGAAGTTGCTTAAATACGATCTTTACTTCTTTTGGATATGCTGCTTTGAGCTGTTGTATTGTGCCAAATGCGCGCGCACAAAATGGACATTCAAAGTCAGAATACTCCAGTATTGTCACTGGTGCATCTTTCGGCCCTGTAAAAGGAGAATTTCCTACGTTTACAGCTACTGGTTCAGGTTTAAAAGAAGGATTTGCGGGATCAGAACAATAAGTTTGAAGACCTTCTGAGTAATCAGTACAAATGGTTGAAGAAGTTCCATCAAGCTCTTTGTCTATGATCTCTTTAAAGTTTTCAAAGGGGAAAGCACCGCCTAAAAATTTTCCGTTTATGAAAAATCCTGGAGTACCTTGTACTCCTAAGCCTGTAGCTTCAGCTACCTCAGCTCCTACTGCTTCAGCCTTTTCACCTTTAGAAAGACATTGCTCAAATTTCTTTGTATCTAAATCAATCTCTTTTGCATAAGCTATGAGATTTGTCTCAGACAAAGGAGATTCTCCACCACCTTGTTGACCCGCTCCAGCAGCTGGTCCGGTTGTTTGAATATTTTTTACTCGATAAAACGTATATCCCTGAAAAAGGAATAAGGCGACTATAAGTACTGCTAACAAATTAAATTGCTGACTCAGTCTGTTTAAAACTGCGTTCGTATCAACGATCTTTGTTGTGGGAGCTGGTTGTGTTTTTTTTGCTACCATAAGTGGAAAAAAAATTATAAATAAGTAATTACGATGGACTCATGATACCATATTTTTCTGCATATCTAGCGTATCAAAGTCCCTGGACGAACCTCATTTGGCACAGGGATGAGTATTGGACTGTCATCTTGGTCTGCAGCCATGAGCATTCCTTGAGATTCTAAGCCTGCCATTTTGCGCGGTTCTAGATTTACTAAAAATAAAAACTGTTTTTCTACCAATTCATCGGATGATACCCATTGTTGCATGCCCGTTAAGACTGTTCGCTCTCCTAATTCTTCCCCGAAGTATACGGTGAGCTTTATGAGCTTTTTAGAATCAGGCACATTTTCAGCCGCAATAACTTTTCCCACTCGAATATCAAGTTTAAGAAAATCTTCATATGTTATTGTGTCTTTCATGTATTAATTATAACTATTATTTATCCTGTCATTCTGACCCCGAGCACTCGGGGGAAGAATCCATGTATTTTCCTGGATCCTTCGGCTTTGCCTCAGGATGACAACAAGTTGTCATTTTGCATAAATTCTATACATATTGCTTCCGATTTTTTTGAATCGTTCAATCTCGATAGTTCCTATATCACTTGTATTTGTTACATGTGGTCCTCCACAAAATTCCTTAGAATAGGCATCTTTAATGGAATTTTCATTTGCTCCAATGAAATATACTTTTACTTGATCGGGGTATTTTTCTTTGAAAAATGATCTAGCTCCAAGCTTTTGCGCTTCTTCTTTTGGCATAATTTTGAATGCAACGGGAAGTGCATCGTTTACTCGTGTATTTACTATAGTTTCTACTTTTTTCATCTCTTCTTCTGACGGCTTTCTTGCAGAGTAAAAATCAAATCTTAATCGGTCTGCAGTAATATTTGAACCCTCTTGCCTTATAGAATCATCCATCACATCAAAGAGAGCCTGATGTATTAAATGGGTTGCCGTATGATATTTCACAGTCTGCTCAGATTTATCTGCCAAGCCACCTTTGAATTTCAGATCAGCTGATGATCGAGATTTTTCTTTGTGAGTCGCAAATTCCTTGTCATAATCTTCTTGAGACAAATGTATTCCTTTTTCTTCCAGTAGTTCTTGGGTTATTTCAAATGGGAAACCATACGATTGATATAAATTAAATGCCTGTTTGGCATCAACCGACGTTAATTTATCTAGCTCTTTTAATCCTCGTTCAAGGGTTCTTTGAAACTTTGCAACTTCATCCATAACAACCGGAAGAATGGTTTTTAAATCTTTTTTAGCATCAAGGTAAATATCATCGTATGTTTGTAGAACTTCATAGATAATAGGTTCCAAAGAATCTATGGAATACTGTTCATTGAGTGCACTCATCTTTACTAATGCCCGTCTCAGAAGTCTACGCAGTACATATCCTTGTTCTTTGTTTGAAGGGGTAACACCATGTTTGATCATAAATACGGCGGTTTTAATATGATCGGTAATGATGCGAAGAGCGGGTTTGTTTTCATCAACATCGTAAGAATGATTCGTAGCTTTTTCTACCGCTTTTACAATAGTTGAAAACACATCAGTGTTGAATATATCTGGATCATTTTGTGCGGCAGCAAGGAGCCGCTCCAGACCACCACCAAAGTCTACGTTTGTTTTAGGGAGTTCTTCGAAGGTACCATTCGATACCTTCTTGTACATCATAAACACTGAATTACCAATCTCAAGAAACAAACCACAATCACAATTTTGGTGACACTCATCTCCAAATGCAGAATCGTGTTCACCATCAAATTTATAAAATACTTCACTGTCGGGTCCACCAGGCTCGCCTGCTGGCATCTTTTCTGGCTCGCCTGCACGTGACCACCAATTTTTACTTGCAGGGTACATACGGATTCTATCTCCCACTTCTGCTTTAATACCTACTTCATCAAATAATGCTTTCCATACCTCAATACTCTCATCGTCTCGTGGCGCCTGATCATTTCCTTCAAAGACGGTTACATAGAGTCGGTTTGGATCTATGCCAAGTCCAATTTTTTCATCAGTTAAAAAGGTAAAAAAGTTTCGGAGTTGCTCTTTTTTAAAGTAATCACCGAGTGACCAGTTTCCCATCATCTCAAAAAAAGTATCATGGCGATTGTCACCGACCTCTTCAATATCTTGCACTCGTACACACGGTTGAATATCAAATAATCGAACTCCCAAGGGGTGGGGAACACCAAGTAAATTGGGCACAAACTGTTGCATACCTGAACCGGTAAACAACGTGGTCGGATCATCTTTTGGAACCAGGGGAGAAGGAGGGACCTCTGCATGATCTAACGACTTAAAAAAAGCTGAATATAACTCGCGTAGTTTTTTATGTCCGATTTTCATGAAGTATAATTATAGCAAATGAATATCATATCGATTCAGAGTTCAGATATATCTGGTGTGGAATCTGTTCTTAAACAATTATACATCCCTGAAGCAAATTCTCATAAAGGAAATAATGGGAAAGCGCTCATAATCGGTGGATCATCTCTCTTTCACAGTGCATCTTTATGGAGTGCAGAAATTGCATCACATTTTGTAGACATGGTGCATTATGCGTCAACCAAAGAAAATAATGAAATATTTGTAAATCTGAAATCTCTCTTTCACAACGGCATCGTGGTACGGCAAGAAGATATTGATGCGTATGTTGAGGAAGATGATGCGGTACTCATTGGGCCTGGGATGGTGCGGGGGGAAGACGAAGAGGCTTCGTACGCGCGTGCACTCACTCATCGATTACTCAAAGATTTTCCCCATAAACGATTCGTGATCGACGCCGGTGCGCTACAAATGATCAATGCGGCCTGGCTTAAGGAACTTAAGGAGCCCGCCATCATAACTCCCCATAAAAAAGAATTTAAACAACTCTTTGACATCGATGTATCCGAACTATCTGAAGAAGAAATTGCACTCATCGTGCAACAAAAGGCTCATGAATATTCATGCATTATTCTGCTTAAATCAATACAAGATTACATATCTGATGGGGAAGAGGTATATATTGTGCGCGGGGGGAACCAGGGTTTGACCAAAGGAGGAAGCGGAGATATACTTGCAGGACTCACCGTAGGACTTTTCAGCAAAAGTGAAGCTTTAGTAGCGGCAGTAAGT
Organism: bacterium; assembly: GCA_027624795.1. Taxonomy (GTDB): domain Bacteria; phylum Patescibacteriota; class Microgenomatia; order UBA1406; family GWC2-37-13; genus UBA1450. Next base: position 7,787 of record JAQBTX010000005.1, read on the forward strand.
GCATCATACGGTATCAAAACTGCTGCAGATGAGTTATATAACGAGAAGGGATATTGGTATAATATGGAAGATATCATTGATACCATACCCGGTATATTTGCCAAGAGTTTATTATGAACAGAGAAACAATCATTGCAATCAGTATGGGAATTGTCCTTGGAGCTTTAGTAGCTCTTGTAGTTTTTTTCCAGAGCAATAAAACAGACGAAACCAAAGTAGTACCGGTTGCTCCGAATCAGGCTACAAAAGATACCACCAGCCAACCATCGGTGCCAAAACTTCTCAGTATTACGAGTCCAGAGCAAGGAACAGTGGTAGATGCAAACACAATATCTATAACGGGCAAAGCTCCCAAGAACAGCTTAATTATTGTCCAGTCGGCTTCTTTTGAATCGACCTTTAAAAGCAAAGAAGAAACATTTAACGTTGACGTTGATCTACAGATCGGAGAAAATGTGATACAGCTCAGTGCTTACACCGAAAGCAGTACACCACAACAACAAACATTACGAATTTATTATATTGAAGAATGATACGCGTTCATTATTTGATTCTTGCACTCATCGTTTTGCTTGGCATGATGGCAGTTCCCACCATGGCCCAATCTCCTACAGAACCGAGTGAAGTAATAGAAAAAGAAGTAGATCAGCTGAAAGAAAAAGTTGCGAAGCAAGTAAAAGGGCTTAATGTAAAGAGCAAAGCAGTGGCAGGAGTAGTACAAGATATCGTTGGAGATACCATCTTTATCATTAATGCTTCGGGTGAACGTATAGAGGCATTAGTCGATAAAACTCTAACCAACTACTATGAGGTAAATGGATCTCGCTTAAATGACATAAACTCAGATGATTTTGAGGTAGATGAATACGTATTTATTACTGGTCCGGAAATCGGAGAAACAATAACAGCCAATGCGGTTTATAAAGACACACCGTACCGTGTGTTTTCGGGGAAAATTGTTGAAGTCGATAAAGAGGAATTTACCCTACGGATTGCTGCTATAGACAAGTCTACATATCTTCTTGATATTGAAACCAGTACTACAACACTCCTTATGGATATCAATACATTAGAGACAAGTAAGATTGGATTTTCAAAATTTAAAGAAGGCGATGCAGTTCATGCAGTAATAGAGCTCGACCCCACTGCCCCAATAAAAACTCAGTATACCGCAGTGAAACTCCTCGTCATTCCCAATGAATATTTTATACAATAATACTTCTATTTATGATCTCTTTTTTAAAATCTTTTTTCGACTTTAATCATCGTGAACTCACTCGAATCAACAAAATTGTTGATCTCATTAATGATTTGACTGACAAAGCAGGGAAGCTTACCGATGCTGATTTTCCCAAAGAAACAACAAAACTTCAAAAGTTGCTTAAAGAAGGAGCGTCTCTTGATGAACTTCTTCCCTGGAGCTATGCTTTAGTGCGCGAGGCGGCTGATCGAGCCCTTGGTCAGCGTCACTATGATGCACAACTCATTGGAGGAATTGGACTTCATGAAGGTAAAATCATCGAGCAAAAAACGGGAGAAGGAAAAACACTTACTGCAACATTGGCCCTGTACTTAAATGCTCTGACCGGAAAAGGAGCACACTTAGTTACTGTAAACGATTATTTGGCTCGGCGTGACGCTGGCTGGATGGGTCAGATATTTACGTTTTTGGGACTTACCACAAGTGCTATGATTTCGGGAAAATCATTTATCTTTGATACGCAGTACAACAATCCCGATGAGCAAGATCCCCGACTCGCAAAACTCAAACCAATATCGCGCAAAGAAGCATATGCTGCAGATGTAACGTATGGCATAAACTCAGAATTTGGATTCGATTATCTGCGAGACAATATGGCGCACCATCCTGAAAATAGAGCGCAACGCGGATTTCATTTTGCGATTGTCGATGAGGCTGATTCGGTACTCATAGACGAAGCGCGAACTCCTCACATCATCTCAGCTCCCTATGAACAAGATGTATCTAAATATTATGACTATGCAAAAATTGTTACCAAACTTAATGAAGAGCATGATTATGTAATCGATGAAAAACTTCACACGGCTCACTTAACTGAAAAAGGTATAGAAACAATAGAGTCAATATTGGGAGTCAACAACATCTATGAAAAAGATTTTGAAACATTATTTCATATTGAGGCTGCCTTGAAGGCAAATACACTTTTTCAAAATGATAAAGAATATATTGTGCGAAATAACGAAGTAATCATAGTCGATGAATTTACTGGGCGACTTTTGGAAGGAAGACGATTTTCTGAAGGTCTTCACCAGGCAATAGAAGCCAAAGAAGGGGTACCCATCAAGCAGGAATCACGAACTCTTGCCACCGTATCACTCCAAAATTATTTTCGTATGTATGAAAAGCTTGCAGGTATGACGGGTACTGCTGCAACAGAAGCAGAGGAATTTAATAAAATCTACGGAACCGATGTACTCGTGGTACCAACTCACAGAGAACTTGCACGCAAAGATCATGCCGATATGATCTATAAAACCATGAAAGGAAAATACCAAGCCATAGCACAAGATGTAGCTGAGCAATATAAAAACGGTCGACCGGTTCTCATTGGTACCACTTCTATAGATAAAAATGAACTCCTCTCTAGAATTCTCAATGAGAAAGGCGTGAAGCACGAAGTACTCAATGCTAAAAACCACGCTCAAGAAGCAAAGATCATATCACAAGCAGGGAGAAAACATGCCATTACGGTTGCAACCAACATGGCGGGAAGAGGAGTTGATATTGTATTGGGAGGAGAAATCCAGGAAGGAAACTATAAAAATAAAAAAGCATTTGAAAAAGCCAAAGAGCATTGGCAATCAGAGCACGATGAAGTAATAGAGCTTGGTGGCCTGTATGTTATAGGTACTGAGCGGCATGAATCCCGTCGTATAGACAATCAGCTTCGTGGTCGGTCTGGCCGTCAGGGTGACCCAGGAGAGACGCAGTTTTATGTGTCGCTTGAGGACGATGTAATGCGCATATTTGGCGGTGAGCAGATATCTAACATGATGACTATGCTTAAGTTCCCTGAAGACCAACCTCTCAGTCACGTGATGGTTTCCAAAGCCATTGAACAAGCTCAAATTAAAGTAGAGGGATTTAACTTTGATACGCGCAAACACTTAGTAGATTATGACGATGTCCTCAATAGGCAACGAGATATAGTGTATGCACTGCGCCGGAATATTCTCATTCAACCCGAAGAAGAACCGAAAGAATTTGACTCCACTGTCTTTAGAATTGTTGATGAGCAAATTGTTGCAATGAGCGCCAGTTTTATGGCCCTTCAAGAAACCGATGAAACGATGATTGAGCAGTTTTCCAATGACGTGTCAACGCTTCTTGACATAAGTGCAGCGACACACATCGAGAAACTAACCAAAGGGGGAGACCAATTAAAATTGCAAGAATACCTCGAATCTGAAGCACAGAAAAAGTACGCTGCACAAGAAAAGAAGGTTGGGCAAAAAACCTGGCAACATGTGGTGCGCTCACTCTTTCTTTCCACCATAGACACCTATTGGACTCAACACCTTACCGCAATTGACGATCTACGCCAAGGCATAAATTTGCGAGGTTATGCTCAAATGGATCCATTGGTTGAATATAAAAATGAAGCATTTAAAATGTTTGAAAAGTTGCTGTCAGATATAAATTTTGAAGCAGTTCGAAGAACAATGCGCATACAAATCGAAGAGAAAAATCCAGATCACAATCATGAACACAATGATCAACCTATGCAGTTTCAAGCAGCTGGAAGGGTAAATCCATTTAATGCAGCAGCACAAGAGCCCAAAGGCTCAGGGGCTCAGCAACTCAAAGACTCAGTAACTCAAAGACTCAGCACCTCAGGGACTCAAGGGAAGAAAAAAATTGGACGTAACGACCCCTGCCATTGTGGAAGTGGTAAGAAATATAAGAAATGCCATTATCCGAATTAAATAACAAATCTTAATATTTAGATTGTCACAACAATATTGTCAACCCCCGAGGTTGACGGGTTGCATTATATTCTTGATATGAAACAAGTACCCTTTTACTCCAATACCCCCGATAACACCCATTGCTTTCAAGCGGTTATCAAGATGATAGCTAAAAATTATTGGCCAGATACTAATTATTCATGGGATGACTTGGACCATATTACGGAGAAAAAAGCAGGATTGTGGACATGGCCTATGGCTGGTTATATCTGGCTTGCAAACAAAGGACTTAAAATTGAGAGCAGTAGCATTTTTGATTTCCATGGATTTTATAGTGAAGGTTACGATTACTTCTTAAGAACGTTTGGCAAAGAAATTGCTGATGGGCAATATGAGCACACAGATATGAAACAAGGACAAATGCTTGCAGAACAATTTGTAACCCACAATGGGATTGTGCATAAAGCCGAGATTCCTTCAAATAGCAATATTCAAGCTAAACTGAAAAATGGTTACTTGGTAGTATGCAATCTAAATCAGTATGCATTAAATCAAAAAGAAGGGTACTCAGGTCATTTTGTATTAATATACGACTATGACGACAAAGGACTCACAATGCACGATCCTGGCCTACCATCATATGAAGCGCGCCATGTATCTTATGATGTTTTTGGTAAGTCATGGGCATATCCAGACGGAAAAGCAAGGAATTTGACAGCCATAATGAAGTATTGATCTCTCCAGAGGGACGGTCCCCCTTCAAGAAGGGGGTGCCCGTTAGGGCAGGGGATGTATTAAACTAATTGAATGAAGCCAACCCCTACAACCCAAGTCTCAGGAAACTTGCTAAAGATATGAGGAATAATAGCACTCTCTCTGAAGTATTACTATGGAAATGTATTCAAAAAAAGAAAGTTAATGGCTATACGTTTCTTAGACAAAAACCACTTCTTAACTATATAGTTGATTTCTATTGTCCAGAGCTCAATGTTGCTATCGAAATAGATGGATCTGTCCATGAATATGCAGAAGCAAAAGATCAAAAAAGACAAAAGGAGCTTGAACAACATAGAGTTCGTTTTATCCGATTTTTAGATCATGATATTCGTAAAAATCCCGATGGTGCAGTACAAGTTATTGAAAAGTGGATTAAGGAGAATACCCAGAAATAACATCCCTCCCTCCGCCTATGGCGGAGTACTCCCTTTCCAAGGGAGATCTATAAAATGACTAAATTAATTATGATAAGATTACTCATATGAAAAAAGTTGCTTTCTTCTTGTCTGCTAATGATCTTGATAAGAAGTATTCAGTTCCCGCATTGGAGCTCGTGAAGTTAATTGTGGAATTGAAATATGGTTTTGTGTATGGTGGTACGAATAAAGGACTTATGAGTGAAGCTTCAGATTTGGTAAAGTCACTCGGTGGGCATATCACCGCCATATCTTCAAAAGAATTTGCATTGAAGCTTAAAAAAGGAGCAGATGAGGAATACATGTGTGAAGATGTGGCAGATCGAAAGCGCAAGTTTATTGAGTACTCAGATGCATTTATAGCACTTCCCGGAGGGATGGGAACACTTGATGAGATAACCGAAGTTATTGCCAAGCGTAAACTCGACTTACTTCATAAACCAATAGCGTTTCTGAATATCGATGGATTTTGGGATGGACTTATAAAACAGATCAACGACATGTATAAACATGGATTTTCTCCATATACATTTGAAGACATGTGTTTTTCTTCAAGTAATCCAAAAGAAATAATGGGGTATATCGAGAAGAATATTGAAGAATAACAACATACATCCCCCGATCCCGATAAATCGGGATCGCCCCCTTCATAAGGGGGACCAATATTTAGTACTCTCTTCTTGAAGGGAGAGCCCTGACAAGACTATCTAATACAACTTCACCAAACCCTTTTCCAGAACTTTTTTGAATCCTATTCGGACAAAGAATATAGATACGATAAGGTAGACCACATTTAACCCAAAGCTTTTCCAGAGCATGATTGGATCAACATACCCCGTGTTTATAAGGGATCTTGCAGATTCAAACACGTAGCTAGTGGGAATAAAATGCGCTATATTTTGCGCTAAAAGCGGGAGGATAGAGAGGGGGTAAAAGATAGCTGAAAAGGGATTCACCAAATTAGGAAATGACCAGGCAAGATTTTGTAATTTTGTACCAAAGCGAAGTATGAAGCTGGAAATAATAAATCCTACTACCCATCCACTCATCATAAGCAGTAAAATAAACAGTAATAGATAAGGTCCATATGTCAGCATATTCACGTCGTATAAAACATATGCTACTACAGAGGCAATACCCAACATAAGAAGAACTTTAATAATGCCATTTATCATAAATGCCACAATCCATTCAGTAAACGAAATGGGAGAAGAGAAGATGTTAATGAGATTTTTATTCCATACTTCTTCCAGTAAATTTACCGAAATTTCATATTGTGTGCGCCAGACTACATACCAAAGTATGAGTCCACCTATAAGATTTGTAGATAAGTTCGGATCTCCGGCAAATGCCTGACGAAAAAATAAACTCGTAAATCCCCATAAAATAATATCCATAATAACCCAATAAAAAATGTCCATAACTCGATCAAAACTATGACGCATCAAGTAAATGTAACGAAGAACAATGCCGTATATTCTATGCATGCTCATGTTATGGATTCAAACTTATTACTCTCTTCATTTTTTATCTCTCTGGTTGCCATCTGTATGAAATAATCTTCAAGGGTAGGCTTATCTATAGAAATTTCAAGAAATTGAATATTCCGCTGTATCATGCTTCCTAAGAATTTGGGGATATCTTCTTCAGCAACTTGAACTTCAATTCTTTTTCTTGTTTGGCTATGAAGAATATCTTTTTCCACACAAAAATCAATAAATGATTCTTGATTATCTTCATCAAAATAGAATGAAACAGTAGTAGTTTTGATGGTTTTTGCCAGATTGGCAGGCAGATCATTTGCTACTACTTTTCCATCTTTGATAATCATCACCCGATCACATATATCTTCAACTTCAAACATATTGTGTGAGGTAAAGATGATCGAGATGTTATGTTTTTCACGTTGTTCCAAAATATACTCGCGAATAAAGTGTGCAGATTCTGGGTCCAAACTGGCAGTAGGTTCATCCAAAAGTAATACTTGTGGTTTGTTTATGAATGCTTTCGCTAAATTTACTCTGGTAAGCTGTCCGGCAGAATAATCATTGAGCACTTTGTCTTGCAGCTCTTCTAATCGAAATTGTTTGATCATTTCCGAAACTCGTTCCTTGCGATTCGGGATATTGTACAAGTAGCTTGTATAAGTCAGGTTCTCTTTTGCGGTAAGGAGCCAAGGAAGATTAGTGTAAGTGGAAGAAAAATTTACTTTTTCTAGTATTTCAGATCGGTGTGCTGCAATGTCTTTTCCAAAATATGATACCGTTCCACTCGTTGGGGTTAGAGCGCCTAAAAGCATCTGAATCGTAGTGGTTTTGCCGGCACCGTTTGGGCCAAGTAACCCCAAAATTTCCCCTTCCTTAAGATCAAAGGAAATATTGTTCACTGCGGTGAAATCTTTAAATTGTTTAGTGAGGTTCTGAACCTGAAGAACTGACATGAGAATAGTATAATACATATATGACCCCATTCCTTTCTGTAGTGATCCCAACTCTCAATGAAGAAAAGTTTCTTCCCCATTTATTATCTGATTTAAATGAACAATCAGAGAAAAATTTTGAAGTCATAGTGGTTGATGGAAATTCTGAAGATAAAAGTCGTGAAGTGTGCAAAGAGTTTAATAAGCTCAATATACAAATCTACACGTCTAACAAACGAAATGTATCTACCCAGCGCAATATCGGAGCCAAAAAAGCTAAAGGTGCATACATCTTTTTTATTGATGCAGATTCGCGCATCAATCATTCTTTTCTATCAGACCTTTGTAATCTATTGGAAAAAGAGAAGTCGCTTATTGTGATTCCTGCTAGTGTTCCCGATATGAATCATCCAACTGAACAGATCTATTTGAAACTTTCAAATATTGCTGTTGAGCTATCACAATTTACGGTTAAGCCATTTAGTAATGGTGGCATATTCATATTTGAACGACATTTTTTTCATCACATTGGTGGGTTTAATGAATCGCTGTATTTGTCTGAAGATCATGAGATTATACAGCGAGCAAAGAAAGTGGGAGTAAGTGCACGGTATGTGCGAGACTTGGTATTTACTTTTAGCATGCGAAGGTTTCGCCAAGATGGAGCATTTGATATGCTGAGTAAATATTCACTTACATTCATCTATACGTTGGCAAAGGGAGGAGTAGATAAAAAATTCTTTGAATATGAGATGGGTGGAGAGCGATACACCAAACAAGAATACAAAAAGAAACTGATTGAATTTAAGAAATTATACAAACAGCTCTTTGGTTCAGTTGAAGATTTAATGTAAGTCATTTCACTACTACACTTTTTGCAAGGTTGCGGGGCTTATCGGGGTCAAAGCCTTTGGCGATGGCCAAGTAGTATCCCATGAGCTGCGCTACCACGACATTGGGCAAAACTGTAGCATCTTGACAATCAGGAATGTGAATATATTCATCATATGCTTCATGATTATCATGAGCTAATCCAATAACATATCCTCCTCGGGCTCGCACTTCGTATGCTGCAGAAAGGGTATCTTCATAGGTCTCATCATGGGGGTTAAAGAGAATGATCGGGGTTCCTTTTTCTACCAATGCAAGCACGCCATGCTTTAATTCCCCTGCAGCAAATCCCTCTGCATGCACATAGGAAACCTCTTTTATCTTAAGTGCTGACTCTAAAGCAGCTGGGTATGAAAGTCCTCTTCCTAAAATAAATATATGCTTCTGATTTTTTATATCATCAACAATCTTTCTGATGGCATCTTGTTCATGGAGTAACTGCACTATTGCATCAATCGCTAAGTTGAGATTACTTATTCCATTTTTATACGTACCGTTTATTTCATGTGCGATTAGGTACAAGTAGGCAATTTTTGCAGTGTACGCTTTTGTGGAAGCAACTGCCTTTTCGGGACCGGCATTTAGTAATATATTGTCATTTGCTTTTCGATAGAGTGTGGACCCAATAGAATTAGTTATTGCTAAAATATGAGCTCCCTTTTCCCGAGCATGATCTACTGCAGAGATGGTATCAATGGTTTCCCCTGATTGAGAGAGGGGAATGATAAGTGATTTGTTGGTAAGAAAATCTACCAAGTAGGTAAATTCAGATCCAATAGAATTATTTACATGTCGTTTTGCAATTTTGGAAAACAAATAAGTTCCGGCCAACGCTGCATACGATGCGGTGCCGCAGCCAATGAGGTATGTTCCAAAAGCATCTTTAATGAGCTTTGCAGCTTTTGATACTTCTGCATGGGCGTTTTGCGAAATGGCTCGTAGAATAGTTGGCTGTTCGGCAATTTCTTTGAGCATGAAATAGTCATAATTACCTTTACTTGCAAGCTGCGCGTCGTAGGGCAGTGATATAAATGCAGGTTCTTTTTCTTTGCCATACGCATCTAAAATGATTAATGAATCACGTGTAAGCTTGGCCGACTCACCATCTTCTAAGAAATATACTTCTTTAGTGTGAGGGAGAATAGCGGTTGCATCAGAGGCAATATAGTACCCATCGCTGGCTTTTCCAATAACTATTGGAGAGCCATTTTTTATGATGTAAAATAACTGCTTTTTGGGAAACAGTATAATTACTGCATTCATGCCATCTATTGTTTGCTTTGTTTGTTTCATAATTTCATCTAAATCATCTGAAGTTTTAGACATCTCTTCGACAAAATGAGCAATAACTTCACTATCTGTTTCAGATTTGAATAGGTGACCTTTTAATGAGAGCTCTTTCTTAAGTAATGCAAAATTTTCTACGATACCGTTGTGAACAAGTACCACCTCTCCGGTGCAATCGGTGTGTGGATGTGCATTTTCTGTAGATATTCCTCCGTGAGTTGCCCAGCGGGTGTGACCAATGCCAAGGGAAGATAGAACATTTGGCGCTTTCGCATCACCGATCTTGCCGGGGTGTTTGGTTATATGCACTGTACCATCATCTTTTTGAAGCGCTATGCCCCACGAGTCATACCCTCGGTATTCCAGAGATTTAAGTCCTTCTAATATGAAAGTCGAAGCATGTTGATTAGTCCCGATGTAGCCAAATATTCCGCACATATGCGTATATTCTATCAAAGAAAGCCCCAATACCTATGAGCATCCACCCAAGGATGGGTAATCCAAACGGGACGACTCTGGTGAGTATTTTAGTAATATAATATTCGATTCGTATACTTTCTCGTTCGGTTATAAGCGATTGAATAGTTTGCTCTTTCAGTGGTTCTAAAATATGTTTACTGTATTCAAATGAAAAGAGAAGAATAACAAATCCCCACATAATGATGATTTTGCCACGAGTTGGTCTATAAAGCGCCCACAAAGTCATCGAAAAAATTCCCACAACATACAGCATCGCCTCGAAATTATGTATCAAGATAAAATAAAGGGTATAGAGTATGTTTTGTTGGGTGTCTGGTGCGATCATATTAATCTAAAATTTGTCATGCTGAACTCGTTTCAGCATCTTTATAACATAGATCCTGAAATAAATTCAGGATGACATCTGTAACTAAAATAAATTGAGCTGGTCGGTCGGTTTGGGTTTATCTATTATAACTTCTTTCTTCACTTCGGGTTTGATGTTGAATAGTTTATTAATGATTGAAAAGAGCTCGAGCTTTTTTAATGGTTCTTGTATGGCTTTGTCAAATCCTTTAAATAAAAGCGCATCATCGTATTTTTCTAAGGGAACATCGCGTACAATGGTGGCAATTTTTTTAAACAGTCGCACGTCATCTGCATGGTCAGTGAGGAGTTTTTGAAATCGAGGATTTTCTACTTTATCTAAGTTTGCCAAGAGATCTTCAATGGTTTTATTTCCTGCTAGTAACGTTTGTGTTGTTTTAGGACCAATTCCTTTTACCGTATTGTAATTGTCTGATGAATCACCAGCAAGAGCTTTGTAATCGGGAATGTGATCTGGTGTTACACCATACTTTTCTACCACCTCTTTGGGAGTAAAGAGTTGGAAATCGCTTACCCCTCTGCGGGGAGCCATAAGATACACGTTTTCATCGGTAAGTTGAAGTAAATCTCGATCACCGGTAAGAATAAGGACTCGGTCAAAACTTTTTTTCTGTTCTTCTGTAACGGTACCTATGACATCATCTGCTTCAAAGCCCGGCTTTTCTAGGCAGAGTAAACCCCCATCTTTAAGAAGTTGTTTGATAATAGGAATTTGTACTTTTATTCCCACGTCCATTGGTGGTCGTTTTGCTTGATATCCTTCAAATAGTTTTTTACGAAACGTGGGCTTGGGAGTATCAAAACATACAGCAATGTGGGTTGGATTGGTTTCAGAGAGGATCTTTTCTAGCATCAGGAAAAAGCCATAAATGGCATTGGTTGGAGTGCCATCACGTGCTTTTAAGGTTTCGGGAAGGGCATGAAAAGCACGGTGAATCATAGCATGTGCATCTATGAGAAGAAGTGTTTTCATAGGGTAAGTATAGCACTATGTTCTTGGTTCTTCTTTTCCTACTTTCTTTTTCCCTACAATTTTTTCAAATTGATCTTGGTCCATATTTTCAACTTTGATCAGTTCTATTGCAACGTCATCTAAGGGTTTGCGATACTTTTTGATGAGATAAACTGCCGTAACATATGCCTCTTTGAGTATTGTTTTTATCTCGGCATCTACTTGAGACATGGTAGTTTCAGACATACTTTTTTCTCCCCAATAACTTCCTCCCCATCCAGATATATCTTGCGATGGACCATAGTTTACTGGTCCCAGTTTACTCATGCCAAAATCTGTAACCATATGACGAGCGATGTTTGTTGCTTGACTAAAGTCATTGGAAGCGCCGGTGGTGGTTTCATTAAAGACCACTTCTTCTGCAGCGCGGCCACCCATCATCACGGCTAGGCGTTCAATAAGCTGAGAGCGGGTGGTGTGCAGTTGATCGGCTGGAGATATGATGGTGTACCCAAGTGCCATACCACGAGACACTATAGATATGCGATGCACTGGATCGGTATCTTTTTGATAGTGAGAAACAATCGCGTGACCGGCTTCATGGTATGCAGTTATCTTACGGTCCATACTGGTTTGAAGTCGTTTCTTTTCTGGTCCAAGTTTAACTTTTGTTGCAGCTTCTTCAATATCGTGCATCGACAGGGAACTCTTGTTGTTTCGTGCTGCAGTTATGGCTGCTTCATTCATCATATTTTCTAAATCAGCTCCACTGTAGCCTACGGTTTGTTTGGCGATTCGCTCAAGCTTCACGTCTTTTGCCATTGGCTTGTTGCTGGCGTGAATTTTTATGATTGCCTCTCGACCTTCTACATCGGGATAATCTACCAGAATTCGTCGGTCAAAACGCCCAGGGCGTAGGAGTGCGGGGTCAAGTAAATCTCCTCTGTTTGTGGCGGCTATAACAATTACTTGATCATTGGGGGTAAAACCATCCATCTCAACCAAAATCTGATTTAAGGTTTGCTCTCGTTCGTCGTGTGCGGGCATACCACCTTGTGAACGAGCACGACCAATAGCATCAATTTCATCTATAAATATAATTGCGGGTGAACTCTTCTTGGCAACTTTAAATAAATCTCGTACACGAGACGCTCCAATTCCCACCAACATTTCCATAAATTCAGATCCTGCTATAGAAAAGAACGGAACATTCGCTTCACCAGCAACTGCTTTGGCAAGGAGAGTTTTACCTGTGCCGGCTGGCCCAACGAGCATAACGCCCTTGGGCGGCCTGGCTCCCAGCTTTCGGTATTTTGCTGGCTTTTTGAGAAAGTCTACAATTTCTTCAAGTTCCCGTTTGGCTTCTTCAACACCTGCTACATCTTTAAACGTTATTGTTGACTGTTCTTTGTTGAACCGTTTTGCTTTTGAATTTCCAAATGAAAACACTGAATTTTGTGAGCCTCTTGCTTGACGGAAAATGAAAAAGAAGAATCCAAATAATAGAATCGCCGGGACAATATTACCTAAGAAACGAAAGATTTCTACTGTTAACGTAGAATCTTTTGACTCAATAATTACCTTCTCAAGGGGAATTCCTTCATCAGTTAATATTCCTCGGAAGCTGTCTGAATCTTCTTTGTAAGTAATATATGATTCCTTATTTTTGTACTGCGCAGTTACTCGGTTATCTTCAATGATGACTTTAGTCACTTTGTCTTCTTTTATGTCTAGGATTACTTTGGTAAGCGAAATTTCTTCTTTCCCATTGCTCGGGTCGGCAAGTATAGGACCAAACAGGGTAAAAAGGAAGAAGCCAATGAATGCTACGATAAAAATGGTACGCACATCAAGCTTGAGTCGAAATTCCTTGAAGGATTTAGTAACATGCTTTGCTTTGCTTTTTTCTGAGGTCTTTTTCATACCGCATAATTCTAACACATTAGATATGATTTTTCCCTTGTTATTCAGAGTAATAAGAGTTCACAAGTCTAGATACGAATGTCAGTGCCATGTCATTGCGAGCGGAATGAAATAAAGCGTGGCAATCTATGATTATTAGAGATTGCTTCGTCGTTATCACTCCTCGCAATGACATATTTTAATATAGTTCTGACAAAGACGATGAACTAAATTCACCATGACAATACATGGATTCCCGATCGGAGTCGGGAATGACAGTGTATTTATTGTATAATAAAGCTCTCTATGACAAGAAAAATAGCCTTACAACCATCCACAATTCAAGAAGTAATTACCGTGCTCAAAGCGGGAGGATTGGTGGTGTTTCCCTCAGATACGGTATATGGATTGTTGGTTGATGCAAAAAATAAAGCAGGAGTGAGTAAGTTACTTACTTTTAAAGACCGACCACCGGGCAAAGCGGTTTCAGTATTCATACCTTCATTTGAGTCTATAAGTACCTATGCAACGCTAAGCAAAAAAAATTCACAAACACTCAAGCAAGTATTACCAGGAGCATTTACCATCGCACTTCCGTCCAAGCATGTTCTTGATACTCGTTTAGAATCAGAAAAGGGAACGCTGGGTATTCGACTTCCCAACTACCCACCAGTTCAAGAACTCGTATCTCAATATGGTTCACCAATCACTGCGACAAGCGCCAATATGGCTGGTCGGAGTCCAAACCATTCAATTGATTCATTACTCAATCAGTTATCTAACGTAAAAAAAGACATGATCGATCTTATAGTCGACGCGGGGAAGCTTCCAAGAAATAAGCCATCAACCGTGATCGACCTATCTGGAGACACCATACAAACCATTCGTCAGGGAGATGCACAATTATCTTCATCTGAAACTTTTAGCTCAATATCACCAGAAGAAACGCAACAAATAGGAAAAAACATCTTAAGTTCTATAACACTCGAGAAGCCACTCGTCATTATTCTTACTGGAGATTTAGGAGCTGGTAAAACCGAAATGACACGGGGTATTGCATCGCATTTTAATATCACCAATATAATATCTCCTACGTATGTTGTTTATTATGAATACGAAATTTCCCCCCTAGTTCCCTCTCAAAAAGGCAAGCTCGATTCAAACCAATTTATTCATGTAGATTTATATAATATTCAGGAAGAGGATGAATTTAAAGAGCTCAACCTCCAATCATATCTTATTCCCGGAAATGTGATGGTTATTGAGTGGGGAGAGAAAGTCGGACCGCTTTATGATCAATTGAAAAAATATGCTCAAATGATATATGTGAATATTGAACATGTGAATGAGAAAAAGAGAGAAATTGAAATTAGAATCCAGATTTATCACGTCATCCCGACCAACGTGGAGGGATCCCTCGACTCCGCTCGGGATGACAATGCATGGATCCTTCGTTAACACTCAGGATGACAAGAAATAAATATATGAAAACAATACTTGCCATAGATACATCGTGTGATGAGACCTCTGCCGCAATCGTGCAAGATCGACGTGTTCTTTCACATATTGAGTATTCCCAAATCGTACTTCATCAGAAATGGGGTGGCGTGGTTCCCAATATTGCCAAGCGCGCGCATGAAGAGCGGATTGACTGGGTTATCGAAAAGGCACTTAAGAATGCACAAATACCAATATCAAAATGTGATGCAATTGCAGTGACCTATGGTCCCGGTCTTTCAATGGCTCTTTTGGTAGGTATACGTAAAGCTCAAGAATTGTCGATTAAATTCAACATACCTCTTATTGGGGTAAATCACATGGAGGGGCATTTGTATTCTCCCTTTGTCCAAAACAGTAAGGGGAATCCAAAACGATCATTTGAATTTCCGTACCTTGGATTATTGGTTTCAGGAGCCCATACTGAGCTTGTGAAATTTACTGACCATCTGACTTACCAGATTTTAGGCGAAACCAGAGATGATGCTGCTGGTGAAGCACTTGACAAGGCAGCGCGAATGCTTGGATTTGGGTACCCAGGTGGAGCTACTATTGAGCACCTTGCTCGGGAAGTAAACAATAAAGATATGTTTCATTTCCCACAACCTATGATAGGATCGGGTGATCTGGCATTTTCGTTTTCAGGACTAAAAACCGCATTGATGTATACGTTAAAAGAAATGTCTGATGCAGATAAAAATACACAGCTCCGATTTCTCGCAAGCTCTTTTCAAGAAGCCATATTTCAAACCCTTATGAAAAAGACTCGTAAAGCAATACTAAAAACGGGAATAACTAATGTATTAGTGGGTGGTGGTGTTGCCGTAAATGAGCGGTTACGTACTACCCTTCGTGCTATGATCAAAAATCAAGAGGGTACCGTCTGGTACCCTCCATACAAATATTTAAACAATGATAACGCTGCAATGATAGGTTTGGTAGGAGCTATAAGAGCAGAACAAGGACTATATGTAAAAGATATTTCAACGTTAGATCGAGTGGCAAGACTTTCACTTAATGAGGTAAGTAGTTAGGAGCGTCAAATTCAGGTACTTTTGCTTTCACTTGATCATAAACTTCATTGATAAATCCCTGCACCAACATATCTCTGGCAGTGTTTTCATCTAGTCCCCTGGTTCGTGCATAGAGGAGTTGATCAGCACTTAATTTACCCGTGGTAGATCCATGGGTGCAAAATACGTCATTTGCCAAAATCTCTAAAAAGGGTCGAGAATCAATAAATACTCCAGGAGACAATATGAGGTTTTGATTCTTTTGATATGCATGAGATTGTTGAGCACCTTTTTCTAATCGAATGAGTCCTTGATACAAAAGTTTTGACTTATCTTTAAAAACTCCCTTTATAAGCAGATTTGAAAGCGATCCTGGTGCGGTATGCCTCTGAATAGTTTCAATATGAAATTCATCAGAATCATGACCAGTAAATAGTCCATAAATATAAAGTTCCACATTTGAAGCGGTAATATCAAACGTCAATGTTCCCGAAATGTTGTGAAAAAAGATCACATATGCCTCACCCTTTTTATCAAAGGTCATGTGTTCTTGTTTTGTTTTGTTTACGTTTATAAATTTCATCCCACACTTCCCTCCATCTCTAATTTTATTAATCTATTAAGCTCTATTGAATACTCAAGCGGTATCTCTTTTGTCACCGGCTCCATAAATCCAAGTACAAGCGCGGACTCAGCATCCGGCTTTGAGAGTCCGCGAGACATCAAATAGAATAATTTTTCATCTCCTAGTTTCTCAACTGTTGCTTCGTGCTGTATTTCTACGTCATCTTCTTTAATTTTCATAGATGGATAGGTGTCTGAGCGCGATTCCTCATCCAAAATGAGCGCATCGCATGACACATACACTGATGAGTTTTTAGCCTTTGGAGAAACTTGTACAAGCCCTCTATACGATGTTCGACCGCCATCTTTTGATATTGATTTTGAAACAATGCGCGAAGATGTGTTTGGAGCAAAGTGCATCATCTTCGCGCCTGCATCTTGAATCTGTCCTTTGCCGGCAAAAGCGATTGATAATACCTCTCCACGTGCTCCCTCTCCGTATAGGTAAACGCTTGGGTATTTCATGGTTATGCCGCTTCCAATATTGCAGTCAATCCATTCCATAAAGCCGCGTTCTGCGCAGTGTGTGCGTTTTGTTACTAAGTTATATATATTAGTGCTCCAGTTTTGCACCGTGGTGTAGCGCACATGGGCATCTTTTTTTACAAAAATTTCTACCACCGCAGCGTGCAGCGACTCACTTGTGTAAATTGGAGCAGTACAGCCTTCGACATAATGCACTTCACTTCCTTCTTCAGCAATAATGAGTGTTCGTTCAAATTGACCAAATCGTTCTGAATTAATTCTAAAATATGCTTGAAGCGGGAGCTTTACCTTCACCCCTTTTGGCACATACACAAACGATCCACCGGACCATGTGGCAGTATTTAACGCGGCAAATTTATTGTCATGTGCGGGAATGAGTGTTCCAAAATATTCTTTCACCAAATCCTCGTGTTCGCGCAGTGCGGTGTCCATATCGCAAAATATCACCCCAACTTTGGCAAGCTCTTTATTGACACTTTCATACACCACTTCAGATTCATACTGAGCACTTACTCCTGCTAGGTATTTTTTTTCTGCTTCGGGAACGCCAATTCTGTCATACGTCTCTTTTATCTCTTTGGGAAGATCTTCCCAGGAATTTACCTGACCCTCAGTTGGTTTGAGGTAATAATAAATGTCATCAAAATCTATCTTTTCCAGACTTGGTCCAAACGTGGGCATCTTCTTTTCTAGAAAGATTTTATATGCTTTCAACCGAACATTAAGCATCCACTCAGGTTCTTCTTTAATCTGGGATATCATGCGGACTACATCTTCACGAAGTCCTTTTTTTGATTTAAATACTGGTTTTTCTGGCATGGAAAACCCATATTTGTAGTCAAAATTGAGGTCTTCTTTCTGTTTATCTCGAGTCGATTTCATAGTTATTTGATTGATTCATACCCTTCATCTTCTATCTGCTTGGCAAGTTCTGGCCCACCAATCTTTGATATATTCCCGTTAATCATCACCAGTACTTGATCGGGTTTGAGATAATGAAGAATTCTGTTGTAGTGAGTAATTACAATATATGTTTTGTCCCTTTTGTATTTGGTAAGGAATGTTGAAATTGATTTGAGAGCGTCAACGTCTACTCCCGTATCTACTTCATCAAAAATCAACAGTTGCTTTTCCAAAACTGCCGCTTGCAATACTTCCATTTTTTTTCGCTCACCGCCCGAGGCGCCTTCATTTAATGGTCTATTCAACAGCTCCTCACTTATTCCGAGTTCTTTTGCATAAGCTTGTGCTTCTTTTCGAATCTGAAGCGGATCCTTTTTACCATTCATGGCAAGTTGCAAGAGTTGATATACCTTCACGCCAGATAGTGATAAAGGAGTTTGAAATGAAAGAAACATTCCCTCCTGTGCTCGTTCATTTGGTTCCATTTCGGTAATATCCTGTCCATTTAGTTCAATTGAGCTTCGGATTTCGGATTTCGGATTTAGGATTTGATACGCTGGATGCCCCATCAAAGCATAGGCAAGAGTAGATTTACCCGATCCATTGGGTCCCATAATAGCGTAGGTTTTTCCTTTTTCAAAAGTGAAATTAATACCGTTTAATATGGTTTTATCATCTATAGATACGATGAGATTAGTAAGTTTTAGCATGAGCAATTATAACAAAAAGTCGGGTATAATATTAGTATCATGAATGTTAAAAAAGATTTCCCCATCTTTGAAGCCCATCCAGAACTGATATATCTCGATTCAGGAGCAACATCACTCAAGCCCCAGCCAGTCATAGATGCAATCGTCGAATATTACTCTACATATAGTGCCAATATTCATAGGGGACTCTATAAGATATCCGAGAAAGCATCTGCCGAATATGAAGAAACGCGATCAGTTGTGGCTCGTTTTATTAACGCCCCATCACCCGACGAAGTTATTTTTACTCACGGAACAACTGAGAGTATTAACTTAGTAGCATCCACTCTCGGACCAGAAAGAGTTACAGAAGGCGATGAGATAGTAACCACGGTGATGGAACATCATGCCAATTTTGTGCCGTGGCAACAACTTGCCTTTAATACCGGTGCTGATTTTAAAGTGATTGACATTAATGATCATTTTGAATTATCGGTTGTAGAAAAATCAGATCGTCGTGGGGAAGGTCACCAATTGGTAATTGATCTCAAAAGGGTTATTACCAATAAGACAAAAATTCTTGCAATAACATTAGTTTCCAATACGCTTGGAACAATAAATCCAGTTAAAGAAATTATTGCTGAAGCCAAAAAAATCAATCCTCGGATCATCACCGTAGTCGACGCGGCACAAGCAGCACCTCATAATGTAATTGATGTGCAAGATTTAGAATGTGACTTTTTAGCGTTCTCTGGTCATAAAATGTTGGGACCTACGGGAGTGGGAGTGTTGTGGGGACGTAAACAATTACTTGACTCCATGCCACCCTATCAGTTTGGCGGCGACATGATAAACGAAGTTTCTTTAGAAAAAACAACCTACGCAAAAACACCTCATAAATTTGAAGCGGGAACGCCTCACATTGCTGGTGTCATAGGCTTGAAAGCTGCCATAACCTATCTTCAACAGATTGGGTTAGATAAGATCAGAAATCATGAAAAAGAATTAACGATGTATGCCGGACGATGGTTGAACGATGAATTATCAGACGCAATAACTTTTTATGGTCCCAGACATATTGAATTCATGGCAGGAATCATCACATTTACTATGAAGGGTATTCACCCCCATGATATAGCGCAGATTCTTGATGAACAACATATCGCGGTTCGTGCAGGACATCATTGCGCGATGCCGCTTCATACTCAGTTAGACATCCCAGCTTCAACCCGTGCATCGTTTTACCTCTATAATTCAGAGGAGGATGTGGAGAAGTTGGTGGAAGGTTTAAAGAAAGTCAAAAAAACATTCTCATGAGTATTTATGCAGATCTAATATTAGATCATTACCAACATCCGCGAAATAATACATTACTAACCCCGGGGGTTAGTAAATCAGTTGATGTGAATAACCCACTCTGCGGCGACAAACTACATATGGAAATTATTGAAAAAGATGGTGTTATGCAAGAAATAGGCTTTACGGGGGAAGGGTGCGCGATATCTATTGCATCAGCTTCAATGCTTTCTGAATATGCAAAAGGGAAATCAAAAGCAGAATTATTGGATTTAAATGCTCAAGATGTGGTAGGATTATTGGGAATAGATCTTACTCCCAATAGAATGAAATGTGCATTGCTTGGTTGGGAAGCGCTTATAAAGTTACTTAACAATTAACAATTTTAAACCCCTATGTCAGACGATCATAAACTCAAAGATCCTCAAAACCCTTCAGGTCCTGTTACGGTTCGCAATATGACCTTTCACGTTGATCGCGACCTTTGTATTGGTGCCGCTACCTGTGTAGCTATAGCTCCCAATACCTATGTGATGGATTCAGAAGCAAAAGCTATCATCATTAACACCGCAGATAACGATAGTGATGACGCTATACTCGATGCAGCACGCGGATGCCCCACTGCAGCAATCATCATTCAAGATAAAGATGGTCATCAGATCTTTCCACAGTGAGCATGAATAGAGATTGTCCAGAGTGTGGACATGACACCATAAAGGGCATGCCGGGTGGACGCGATGCCACGTGTGAAAATTGTGGGTACAAAGATCCGTGTTGTTATGATTAAATATATTGAGGTCCCCCTTTAGGAAGGGGGTGCCTGTAAGGCGGGGGATGTTATTTAAAACAAAGAAAAGAGTACATCCCTTCCCCCGACGTGACGTCGGAGGGCTCCCTTTTCAAGGGAGACCATACATGATGATTGTCATGCTGAACTTGTTTCAGCATCTTTATAAAATAGATCCTGAAATAAATTCAGGATGACAAAAAATTATTATCAATTTTATTTATATATATGGAAACAAAAAAATGTTCGAAATGTCAGGGAGAGATGGAAGAGGGGATTATTCCAACTTATAGTCTGGGAGCTATACCACCATCATTTTGGGTTAAAAAAATTAGCTTTATCAAAGGATTGGAAAATAAACACAATATTATTGCTTACCGTTGTAAATCTTGTGGCTTTCTTGAAAGCTACGCAAAATAGGGTTGCGCCTTACCTCATCTGTCCTGTATTATGAATGCAGATAATTCTTTCATTTCTTCGAATGAGAATGAGATTATTATCGACTAATATATTGTTAGTTTTTAAATACTATAAATGCATTTTAACTGGAAAATTGGCGGCGAGGCAGGATTTGGCATCATGACCGCGGGACTGGTTTTTTCTAAAATAGCTACTCGATCTGGCTATCATATTTTTGACTATGCCGAATATCCTTCACTCATACGCGGTGGTCACAATACCTATGAAGTGCACGTGTCCGATTCCCCAGTGACATCATCCCAATGGAATATTAACCTTCTGGTTTGCTTAAATAAAGAAACCTACGATTTGCACAAACATCGACTTACCGAGGAGAGCATGGTCATGTATGATCCTGACGTTTTTGAGATCACAGAAAAACACGATCTTCTTCTCATACCTTTCAAAACAATTCAAAAAGAAGAAAAGATACAACCCAATATGTTAAACACAGTGGCGGTTGCGGCGAGTGTATCTATAATCGGCGCCGAACTTTCAATTTACAAAGATATCATCAAACAACAATTTGCTAAGAAAGGAGAAGATGTCGTGAACTTTAATTACAAATTGGCAGATTTGGGTCATGCTCATGCAACCAAACATCATAAAGTTCAATCAATTCTTCCTAAACAATCAAAAGTTACTGAGCAAATAGTGATCGCGGGAAATGAATCATTTTCGTTAGCATCGGTAAGTGCAGATTGTCGACATTATGCCAGTTACCCCATGACCCCCGCTTCATCGGTCCTTACGACTTTATCTGCAATGCAAAGTACGAGTAAGATGGTTGTGCGTCACCCGGAAGACGAGATTTCGGTTGTGAATGCTGCGCTTGGATCATCATTCGCAGGGGTTCGAAGTGCGGTTGGGACATCGGGTGGTGGATTTGCCCTTATGGTTGAAGCGTTATCATATTCTGGTGTGGCAGAGATTCCCCTGGTTGTATTTTTGGCTATGCGTAGTGGACCAGCTACCGGTATGCCTACCTGGACAGAGCAGGGTGATCTACTCTTTGCAGTACACGGCGGACATGGAGAATTTCCTAAAATAGTCCTTGCACCCGGGGATCCTGTTGAAATGTTTGAGCTTACCCAAAAGGCATATGATTTAGCAGATATATATCAAACACCCGTCATAGTCCTGTCAGACAAATGCTTGTCTGAATCGCATATATCTGTTGCAACAGAAACCTTTAAAAAGATGGTATCAGAGCACGTTGTAGATCGAGGAAAAATCGTTTCCTCAACAAAACAAAAGAACTATTTGCGATATAAATCAGAAGAAGATGGGATATCGGAAATGCTTATCCCTGGACAAAAAGGCATATTCTACCAAGCAAACTCATATGAGCACCTCGAAGATTCCCACACCACAGAAGATAGTGAAGAACGCATAAAACAGGTTAATAAGCGAAGTTTAAAACAGAATACCTATTTTAAAAATCACTTTAAACCGCCGCAAGTGTACGGAGATAAAACTGCAGATATCATATTAGTATCTTATGGATCAAATAAAGGGCCCATTTTGGATGCGCTTAATCTTCATCATATTCCTGTCGCGTATGTACATTTCACCCATGTGTTTCCTCTAGATGAGGAAAAAATCCATGAACTATTCAAACCCTTTGAAGGAAAACGTATGATTTTAGTCGAGAACAATTCCTATGGGCAATTTGGCCAGCTTTTACGCATGCATACCGGAATCAATTTGGAAGAAAAACTTTTGAAATTTGATGGCCGTCCATTTTGGCCAGAAGAAATTGCATCATATATAGGCATGAAGCAAACTCGAAATTCGAATATCGAAATTCTAAACAAACCTGCACATATAGAAGGAGAATCAAAAATGAGCCCTCAGGAACACCTCAAACAAAAAAAATCACTTATGGATAAGTTGGCGAAGGAGATGGCGTAAAATTATTAATACAATGAATATATGGATAATCTAGGATTTGACGGATATGCTCCCACCTGGTGCCCGGGCTGTGGAGATTGGGGAATACGAGTAGGCATAAAAGGAGCGCTTGAACAGCTCAAGCTTGATCCATCACAGGTATTTATCTCATTTGATATTGGTTGTTCAGGGAACATGAATGACTTTTTGAATGCCTATGCGATGCATGGGTTGCATGGTCGAAGTATCGCAAGTGCTATTGGTATGAAAATAGGAAATCACAATATGGATACCATTGTTATTGGGGGTGATGGGGGTATATACGGAGAGGGAGGAAATCATTTCTTACATGCCTGCAGGGGAAATCACGATATGACGGTCATAGTTCATGACAATATGGTGTACGGACTAACTACAGGACAAGTTGCTCCAACAGCTAAAAAGGGATATAAATCCAGAACAACTCCCAAGGGAATCATTGAAGTCTCTGTAAATCCACTCGCTCTTGCCATTACGCAGGGAGCGACTTTTGTAGCACAGGGATTTGCCGGAGATGCACGTGGTCTAACCGAAATTATCAAACAGGCGGTAACTCATAAAGGATTTTCACTGGTAAATATTCTTCAGCCGTGCGTTACGTTTAATAAAGTAAACACATATCAATATTTTTTGCAAAAAGTGTATAAGCTTGATGAATCCCACGATTCAACCAACATACATGCTGCGCTTGAACGAAGTATGGATGTAAATGAAGAGAAATATCCGACTGGAGTTTTATATAAAACTGAGAGGTTGGCGTACCATGAACAAATCGATCAACTTGAGGAGCCATTGGTATCGCGCGCTCCCAACACTTCAATTGATGCATTTCTTGCGCATTTTGTGTAATAGAGTTGACATCTGGCAATCAATCTAATATACTGCTAACATATGTTTAGTTCATCCACTTCAAAAAGGATTTATCCTATCGTAGCAATCCGTGATGGGATTGTTTTTCCCACCGCAGAAAACGTATTAGTGTTTGGTCGCAAGAAAAGCGTTGATGCTTTAAAAGCGGCGATGGAGGTTACGAAAGAGGTTGTTTTGGTAATGCAAAAGAACGGTGATGTCGATGATCCTAAACCAACAGATCTTTATAACATAGGGGTTATAGCTCAAGTCGACAAAGTAGCTCCCGGAGAAAAGGGTCAAATCAATGCTCTGGTTAAAGGAATACGAAAAGTTAAAATTGAAACCTACACTCAAAAAGAACCTTATTTTGCAGCAGAAGTATCAGACATTTTTGATGAGGGAGTAGAAGACGAAGAAGTACTTGCGATTGTAAAGTATATTTCAGGACAAATTAAAAAAGCCATAAACTTAGGAAAAACCATCGACTTTGTATTTCTTATGAATATATTAAATATTCAATCAGCTGAAAGCTTCTCACATCAGGTTGCTATGATACTCGATTTAAAAACGAGCGATCGCCAGAAACTTTTGGAAGAAAGTGATTTAAAGAAACGCTTGGAACGAGAAGTAATATATGTCAATAAAGAGATGAAGGTGCTTGAACTAGAACATAATATTTCAAACAAAACTAATAAAAAATTTGAGCGCAATATGCGCGAGTCGTTCCTCCGCGAAAAAATGAAGACCATTGAAGAAGAGTTGGGAAACAAAGATGATGCAAAGGAAGTAGATGAATATAAAGAGAAAATCAAAAAAGCACAGATGCCCAAATTAGTTCAAGATAAAGCGGTAAAAGAATTGAAACGCCTTTCTCAGATGTCTCAATACAATCCAGAAGCTTCCTACATTCGTTCGTATATGGATTGGTTAGTTGATCTTCCTTGGTCAAAAGCATCGGAAATGAACATAAATGTAAAGCTTGCGAACAAAATTCTCGATGAAGATCATTTTGGTTTGAAAAAGGTAAAAGAGAGAATTTTAGAATTTTTATCGGTAATGAAGCTTAAAGTGCAAGATGAGGCTCGTACGCTTGAAACAAATGAAAAGAGTGAAAAAAAGAAGAAAAGTACCGATGAGAAGACCCATAAAAAACGAGAAAGTCAGCCCGCAATTCTGTGTTTCGTGGGTCCTCCTGGAGTAGGTAAAACTTCACTTGGTCGCTCTATTGCTCGGTCATTGGGTCGAGAGTTTGTAAAAGTTTCTTTAGGTGGCATACGTGATGAAGCAGAGATACGCGGTCATAGACGCACCTATGTAGGCGCACTTCCCGGTCGTATGATTCAAGGCATAAAACAAGCGGAAACGAATAATCCGGTATTTATGCTTGATGAAATAGATAAAATCGGTGGAGATTACCGAGGTGATCCATCTGCAGCCCTTCTTGAAGCGCTTGATCCAGAGCAAAATTTCGCGTTTGTTGATAACTATTTGGAAGTTCCATTTGATCTTTCTGATGTGTTTTTCATAACCACTGCAAATATACTTGATACCATACCAAACGCACTTCTTGATCGACTCGAGATCATACACTTTGCAGGCTATACTGAAGATGAGAAGTACAATATTGCCAGAAATTACTTAATTCCCAAACAGGAACGAGCTCATTATATTCCAAAAACAAACCATGATATAACTGATGGTGGACTTAAATCCATAATCCGTAGGTATACCAGAGAAGCGGGAGTTCGAGAGCTTGAACGACAAATTGCTACTATATATAGAAAAGTCGCACGTGAAATAGTAGAGAAGAAAAAAGGAACATCCAATCAGATTGGGGTAACCGATATACAAAAATATCTGGGCCCTTACAAATATGCCAGCCAAATGATTGAAGATAAAGACACGGTGGGAATTACTACTGGTCTTGCGTGGACTCAGGCGGGAGGCGACATACTCTTTATAGAAGTTGCCATCATGCCGGGAAAGGGTACACTTACGCTTACGGGAAACTTGGGAGAAGTTATGAAAGAATCCTGCCAAGCGGCGCTCTCATATATCCGCGCTCGCTGGGATTTATTCAAGCTTCCTGAATCATTTTTTAGTAACATAGATATTCATGTGCATGTACCCGAAGGAGCGGTACCAAAAGATGGCCCTTCTGCGGGTGTATCGATTGCAACCTCTCTCATATCTGCTCTTACTGGTATGGCGGTAAAAAATACGGTTGCGATGACTGGCGAGATTACCCTTCGTGGGAGAGTAACAGAAATTGGTGGATTGAAAGAAAAAGTTATTGCAGCACATCGAGCCCAAATAAAAACGGTGATTGTGCCAAAAGACAATAAAAAAGATTTAGTAGATATTCCATCCAAAGTCAAAAAAGATCTCAAGTTTGTATTTGCTGACAGAGTAGATGACGTGCTTAAAGAAGCGCTCGTATTCCCTAATAACAAAAAGGAATTTGTGAGCCAGCCCCACCTATTTGCACGAAAAGAAAAAGAAAGTGTGAATTAATGTCCGAGCATCATTTCCCTCAATTTATACACTTTATTGTATAAGGAGTAATGAAAGGGCTTAATAACAAGATCATAGCTTCCTACAAATTGTTTAAACTTAGTTCCATATCCTTCTTTAAATCGGGTAAATCCACTCCAACTATCATGTTCATCATAGTTAGGTGGTAATGATCCCCACATATCAAATTCATAAGCGCCGAGCGATTTTCCCAGTTGTATGGCTTCCCACATAAGTAGATTTGACGCCATAAGTTTGCGGTGCTTCTCAGATGATCCACCGTAGGGGTAATACCATTTATGATCAAAATAAAATAGTTCATATGCTGCCAGGGGCTCATCGTTATAAAATGCAATAAGAATATGAGCTATCCCATCCTTCAAATTTTCCCACACGATACGATGATATTCTGGTGTATGACCATGGTAATGTTGACGTTTGCAGGTTTCAAAATATAAATCAGAGAATAGTTTAAATCCCTCATCCGTAGACATTTCCTTCACTATTACATTGTTTTTCTGAGCATAGCGCATATTGTAGCGTGTTTTTGGCTTTAACTGTTTCATCAAATCGTCATTACTTAGTGTTAGATCAAGCACCTGGGTCCACTGGGGAAAGAGCGGGTGGGGGGATTTGCGAAGGTTGAGATGAGAAGTGAGAAGATTTATTACATCTGAAGAGTGCAATTCATCCGGTTCAAATTTAATAAAGATCAGGTTATTTTCTTTACCATATGTAACGAGTTTATCGATTAGATCAGATGAAGGATTGGCAGATCGGGGAATATACCCGATCTTAAATGGCGTATGAGGAACAGGATGAATAGTCATGGTGAAGCCATCAATTCGAACCACATTCAATCCAGTTTCTTTGCGAGCTTCTCCCCATTGCCACGATTGTAGTGGGTGATGAACCTGCATGTTGTAAGATTGCTCATCCATATTATTTATTTCCCGCTTGAATGATAACATCTAGTGTATCTTTCGCTGACTGTTCCCATGAAAAATTCTTAACACGATCTTCACCTGCTTTTATGAGAGTTGAATACGTCGATTTATTTTCATAAAGCATTGAAATTTTTTCTTGCAAATCATTACTATCCTTAGGATCAAAGTACAAACACGCATCTGCACCAATTTCTGGCAA
Organism: bacterium; assembly: GCA_027624795.1. Classification (GTDB taxonomy): domain Bacteria; phylum Patescibacteriota; class Microgenomatia; order UBA1406; family GWC2-37-13; genus UBA1450. The sequence continues at coordinate 35,423 of JAQBTX010000005.1, forward strand.
GCTTGAAGCATGAGACGAAATAACGGGACACCTATAACTCATTGCTTCTAAAATCGGAATGCCAAAGCCTTCATAAAGGGATGGGAGTACAAAACAAAAGGCATTACTGTAAAGCTGTGCTACTTTTTCATCGGGTATAAAACCGGTAAAAATGACCGCATCTTCAACATTATATTTCTTCACTGATTCAAATAAATTATCAAATAACCAACCATGCTTTCCCACGATCACTAATTTAAAATCCTTGTTTGTTTTATGAAATGCTGCAAATGCTTCAACTAATGTGGGTATATTTTTGCGTGGCTGAAGAGTACCGACATACATGAGGTATTTCTGTTTGATAAGATCGTATTCCTTCAATACGTCAATACCATTTTTAGGAAGAGTGTGTTTTTCAAATCCGTTATAGATTACGTGTAGATGTTCCTCATCTACATCAAAGTATTTTTGAATATCTTTTTTTGTTGTTTTGGAAACTGCTATTATTTCTCGAGCTTTTCCTATAGACGCTGCGGTCCAGTTGGTAAGCTTATATAAATCCTTTTTTAAAAACTCATCAGGATAGTAATAGTAGGACAAATCATGAATGGTAACAACAAGGGGTACCGGACAATAGCGGGGTGAATAATGGGCGGGGGAGAAGAATACATCAATATCTTTTTTTTTATAGAGCCTCCAAGGTAAAAAGACCTGTGACCACATGCGACTTCCCTTGATCACTTCATAGGAGTAATGCGGTGTTTCCTTTGGCATGGTGGGAAGTGGCATACTTCTGAGGAAAACCTTAAAAGATGTATTAGTTGAGCTTACTTTTGCAAAGTGCTCAAGCATGCTTTGCGTATACACCGAAACACCGACTTTATGTTCTACATTGGCTTCATTGCCATCTATGCCGATAATCATGCGTGTTTTTTAAATGTGGTCATAAGAGTATTATAGTATGCAGACCACGAGTATTGCTTGGCATGAATTGCACCATCTGCTATCATTCCTATGCGAAGAGTATTG
>JAQBTX010000044.1 GCA_027624795.1 bacterium
TTATGAAGGGAGTACCCTGTACCTAAGCGTGAGCGCATGGTACAGGGGGAGGGATGTAAAACTATTATGAACATATTTGGCACATCAATAACACAATTACGAGAGCTTATAAAACAGAAAAAAGTATCTCCTGCCGAGGTGTGGGAGTATTTTGCAAAAAGAAGTAAATTAAATGATGAGAAATTAGGTATTTTCATCACAAGGCTCAATACTCCTTTGCAGAAAGTTGATAATCTCGAGCTCCCCCTTGCGGGGATCCCCTTTTCCATGAAAGATACCTATAATACAAAAGATATTCGTACAACAGCAGCATCCAAAGTATTAGAAAACTATATCCCCCAATATAATGCTACCGTGTATCAGCGTCTCATAAATGCAGGCGCTATGCTTGTAGGTAAAACAAATTGTGACGCATGGGGGCATGGGTCTTCAACTGAGAATTCAGATTACAAAATAACTAAAAATCCTTGGAATACCGAATATGTGGCAGGTGGATCCAGTGGTGGATCTGCCGCAGCTGTAGCGACAAATTCAACAGTCTTTGACATAGGTGAAGATACGGGCGGCTCTATTCGATTACCTGCAGCTTTTTGTGGCATCATTGGACTGAAAGTTACTTATGGGCTGGTTTCCAGATACGGATGTGTAGCATATGCATCATCTCTGGACACCGTTGGACCTATGGCAACAACGGTAGAAGATGTTGCAATCGTGCTTGAAGTTATTGCGGGAAATGATACCTATGACGGAACTAGTACTTCTATAAAATCGTTTGAATACAAAAAAACGCTGAACGATTCTATTGAAGGTTTAACAATTGGCGTACCAAAAGAATATATGACTGATGGTATAGATGCCGATGTACGAAGTCGTGTTGAAGAGTCGATAGATGTATACAGAAAACTCGGAGCAACTATAAAAGAAATATCGCTACCCCATACAAAATATGCGATCTCGACCTATTATCTTCTTGCAACAAGTGAAACAAGCTCTAACTTAGCGAGGTATGATGGAATACGTTATGGCTATAATCGAGCAGCATTTGGCCCAGAAGCTATGCGGCGCATTATGTTAGGAAGTTATACGCTATCTGCAGGATATTACGATCAGTATTACAAAAAAGCTCTTAAAGTACGAACAAAAATTCATGAGGATTTTGAACAAGCATTCAAAGAGGTAGATGTTATTGCGGCCCCCGTATCACCAACCCCCGCGTTTAAAATTGGAGAAAAGGCAAGTGACCCATTGCAAATGTATTTATCTGATGTTCTTACGGTATCAATAAATATTGCAGGTATTCCTTCATTATCTATTCCTGTAGGATTAACCTCAAATAATTTACCAGTTGGTATGCAACTCATTGGTAATCATTTCGAAGAAGCCAAGCTATTGAATATTGCACATCAATTTGAACAAGAAACACATTTTTTTGATGTAATTGAAAAGGGGAGAAAGAAATATGAATAAATATACACTCGTTGTCGGTCTTGAAATCCATGTAGAGCTTAAAACGAAATCAAAAATGTTTTGTCAGTGCTCTGCAGATTATTTTGGCAAAGAGCCAAACACCAATACCTGCCCGGTGTGCTTAGGTATGCCTGGCGCATTGCCCGTGCCCAACAGAACTGCCATAGAATGGGCAATAAAAATTGGACAAGCTTTGAATTGCAAAATAAATAATCATTCAAAATTTGATCGCAAACATTATTTTTATCCAGATTTGCCAAAAGCATATCAGATCAGTCAATATGATGAGCCTTTTGCAGTTGGCGGTGAGCTTGTCATTGCGAGCGCAGCGAAGCAATCTAACAGTAAAGAGATTGCCACGTCGACTACGTCTCCTCGCAATGACAAAACATTTAGAATTACCCGAGTGCATCTGGAAGAAGATACCGGCAAACTTACTCATGAAGGAGATGATTCTTTAGTTGACTTTAATCGTTCAAGTGTGCCGCTCGTTGAAATCGTCACTGAACCAGACTTTGATAATGTAGAAGATATCAAAGCATTTTTAGAGGAGCTTCATACCATCATAAAATACCTCGATGTGTCTGACGCCAATATGGAGGAAGGTAGTATGCGCATTGAACCGAATATTTCGCTGATGTTAGTACATCCCCCGTCCTCCGGACACCCCCTTCCTGAAGGGGGACCCGCTCATGATCTCCCTTTTAAAGGGAGTACTCCGCCAAAGGCGGAGGGAGGGATGTTAAGAGAGCTTCCTCATTACAAAGTGGAAGTTAAAAATATCAATTCATTTAACTTTGCTAAAAAAGCCATTGAATACGAAATGATACGCCAGGCTGCAATTCTTGATAAAGGTGAAACGCCAACCCAAGAAACACGAGGTTACAATGAAGATAAGAAGATCACCTATTCTCAGCGATCTAAAGAGGATGCAAAAGATTACCGGTATTTCCCAGAACCAGATATTCCTCCTATTGAACTAACAGATAAAGAGATCGAAGATATTCGATCAACCATTTCAGAACTCCCAGCAGAACGCCGGGCACGCTATGTTCAAGAATATAATCTAAAAGCTTCAGATGCTGCATTGCTCTGTAGGGATATTGAGATTTCCCAATATTTTGAAAAGGTGCTTGCTCATATTGATAAGGGTTTTGAAGTTAACGTGTCAAACGCCATTATAAACAAAAAGATATCGACTGACCTATCACCAGAAGATTTTGCAAAACAGCTTACAGAAATGGCAAAACCAAAAGAAGTAGATGAAGATAAATTGGCATCAGTCATCGCATCCGTCTTATCATCTAACCCCAAACAAGTTGAATCATATAAAGCGGGCAAAACGGGTCTACTGCAATTCTTCATTGGTCAGGTGATGAAAGAGATGAAAGGTCAAGCCGATCCTCAAATGCTCCAAAAACTCATTGAAGAAAAACTCAGTTAATGAGCTGGATCCCGCATCAAGTGCGGGATGACACAGTGTGCGTTATAATAACTACATGTCTTTCGTTCATCTTCACGTTCATTCTGAATACTCACTTCTTGATGGCATGTGCCGCGTTAAAGATCTTATTGCCACAGCTAAAAAACACAATGCTCCCGCAGTGGCACTTACCGATCACGGGGCGCTTTATGGAGCTTTTAAATTTTTTATTCAAGCTAAAGATGCAGGAATAAAACCCATAATTGGGTGTGAGCTGTACAAAACAAGTGGTAACAGAACCGATAAAACGGAAAAGAAATCATTTCATCAATTAGTTCTTGCCAAAAATCTTACTGGTTACAAAAATCTTATCAAGCTTGTGACTATTGCAAATCTTGAAGGGTTTTATTATAAACCCAGAGTTGATTGGGACCTATTAGAGAAATATCATGAAGGACTTATAGCTACCACGGGTTGTTTAAACGGTGAAGTTCCCGCACTCATAAGAGATTCTCAATTTGAGCAAGCTGAAGAAACACTCCTTCGATACTATAAACTTTTTGGGGACGATTTTTATATTGAACTTCAACGTCACCCAGATTTACCTGAACTAGATGAGGTGAATATAAAACTCATTGAGTATTCACGAAAACATGGTATCCCGATGGTTGCAACCAATGATGTGCACTACCTAAAAAAGGATGATGCTTATGCACAAGAAATTTTGTTGTGTATTCAAACCCAGCGTGCCATTTTTGAAAAAGACCGACCTATGAGTATGATAGATATTCCTGATTATTACTTTAAAACTCCAGAAGAGATGGAGGCGCTTTTTCACGATGTACCTGAAGCAGTAGAAAATACCATAAAAATTGCTGAGAAATGTAATTTAGAAATTCCTTATGGAAAGCTCATTCTTCCCCATTACGATCTTCCAGCCGATGAAACTAATGAATCTTTTTTAAAAAAAATGGTATATGAAAAGAAAGATCGAGTGAAAGGTTTTACCGATGAAGAGGTAATAAAACGGTTAGAATATGAACTGAATATTATTAATGACAAAGGATATGCTCCTTACTTTCTGTTTATACAAGACATTGTCAATTGGTCAAAAGACAATGGCATAGCAGTAGGTCCAGGAAGAGGTTCTGCAGCAGGATCGTTGGTTGCATATGTTTTGCATATTACCGATGTGAACCCATTGGAATACAAAATTCCGTTTGAACGATTTCTCAACCCCGGTCGCCCAACACCACCAGATATTGATATTGATTTTTCAGACAAGCGTCGTGACGAAGTAATAGCTTACATTTCAAGAAAATATGGAGAGAAGAATGTAGCTCAGGTTATAACCTTTGGTACTATGGAAGCCAAAATGGCAGTGCGCGATGTCGCCCGTGCTCTTGGGATGAGTTATTCTCAAGGCGATAGAATTTCAAAAATGATCCCTCTTGGTAAGCAAGGATTCAAAATGTCTATAGATGGAGCACTAGAAGAATCTGCCACATTAAAGATGGCATACAATACTGAAGAAGATGTAAAAAAAGTCATTGATATTGGTCGCAAAGTTGAAAGTTTGCCGCGTCATTTTTCGGTGCATGCTGCTGCAGTAGTTATCGGTGATAAACCTCTTATTGAATATGTTCCCCTTCAAAAAGATACGAAAGATGGTCGAACCATAACACAATTTGACATGTATAGTTTAGATCTGAATGCAGTATCGGATAACAAGGCAGTCGGACTTATAAAAGCCGATATTTTAGGACTTCGAAACTTGTCAATTCTAGAAGAAGCAATAGCCTATGTGAAAGAATTTAGTGGTGAAGAAATTGATATCCACGAAGTTCCCTTAGATGATCCAAAAGCTTACGATCTCATCAGTAAAGGTGAAACCGTTGGGGTATTTCAGCTTGAATCGAGTGGCATGAGACGACTTGCTCGAGAACTCAAACCAAATAAATTTAGTGACATAACAGCCATGGTAGCGTTGTACCGACCAGGTCCTATGGATCTTATTCCTCAATTTATTGCATCAAAAAACTCATCAAAAGAGATCAAATATCCACATCATAATTTGAAACCCATTTTGGAAGAATCGTACGGTGTCATTGTTTATCAGGAACAATGTATGGAAATTGCAAATAAGATTGCTGGATTTACTATGGTTGAAGCAGACTTTCTTCGCATGGCCATGGGTAAAAAAAATAAGAAAATGATGAAAGAGGGAAAGATAAAATTTATTAGCGGAGCTATAAAAAATGGATACAATAAAAAGTTTATTCAGGATCTTTTTGCGCAAATCGAAACATTTTCCGCTTACGGATTCAATAAGCCTCATTCAGTATCGTACGCTTTTATAGCGTATTGGACCGCTTATATGAAGGCAAACTACCCTGTTGAATTTATGACTGCTCTTATGACTGCTGAGCTTCATGGCGCAGCAGGTCCGCTTCGAGAGCTTAAAATGGCACAAGCTCTAGAGGAAAGTAAGCGATTAAACATCGAAGTACTTATCCCCGATATAAACAAATCAGTTTATAATTTTTCTATAGAAGGTCGTGCTATACGCTTCGGTCTTTCTGCAATAAAAAATGTTGGATCTGCAGCCATAGATTCAATCATAGATGCTCGTAAAAAAGGAGGACCATTCTTAAGTTTCCGCGACATGCTTTTTCGAGTAGATCTTCGCAAAGCAAATAAGAAGACAATTGAAAGCCTCATAAAAGCGGGTGCATTAGATGGTTTTAGTAATAGAGCAACACTCCTTTCCTATTACCCCCAATGTGTGAAAGAAATTTCTTCCCATAAAGATCAAATGGTTAATGGTCAGTTTGGATTGTTTGGTGATCAAGATGCAACAGCATACAAGACAGATAATTACACCAAAATACCTGAGCTTTCTGAAGATACACTGGCAGAATATGAAAAAGAAGTTATTGGTTTTTTACTTTCTCACAATCCTCTAGATCGTCATCAAAAAATTATCACAGAGAAAATAACCAAGCATATCGGAGAAATTGGTGAGGGTGATGAAAATAGATCATTTGTATTTGCCGGAAATGTAACCCAACTTAAAATAGTTAAAACAAAAAAGAACAATGACGATATGGCTTTTGTTCGGGTGAATGACAATACCGGATCAGCAGAAGTAATTGTGTTTCCTAAAAGTTATGAAGCGCAAAAACCCGATCTCATTACTAATACCGTCATTTTATTCAAAGGAAAAGTGTCTGAACGCGATGGAGAATATAGTATTATATTAGAAAAGGTAGCGAATTTAGATAAGAAAAGGATGTAATTAGATTGTGTCATTGCGAGCGCAGCGAAGCAATCTCGTTAATATATAGATTGCCACGTTTCGATTACATCGGACCTCGCAATGACATATTATATATAGATTGCCACGTTTCGACTTCATCGAAACTCGCAATGACATATTATA
>JAQBTX010000045.1 GCA_027624795.1 bacterium
TTGATGGTTTATTATCTTTTTGTTAAAAAAATATCATGGAATTTGTCAGTAGGTGCTTTTGTAGGATTTATGGTCGGATTTGGCAATATGCTGCTTTTTGAGCTGAGGAATGATTTTTACACACTCAGAACTCTTGCTATCTTTTTTCATCAGTCAGAAAAAATTGTTAGCCATCCACAAGCTGACTATTATTTTATGAGCATTCTATTTTTTGGCATACTCATCTTTCTAAACTATCTTAGCAAACGTATCACAATTAAAATCAATATAATCCTTTTTATAATCTTGACTTTTTTTTCCATTAACCACACAGTAATTACTGCACATGAAAAAAATTATCCTCTGAATTGGTATTATGAAGATGATCAGAAAGTCTTCCAAATTATTCACAATAACTACGAGAAAAATAACATTCTTAATTTTAATGTCTTTCAATTTTATGCGGCAACTGGAGATACACAAAAATACTACATGAAGCTCAACAACATCGACATTAACTACAATGATTACTATCATAATGAATATTTATATGTTGTATATAAAAAAGATATGAATTATATGAAAGATGCGGCATATGAAGTAAATACATTTACTCCTCATGAATTAGTAGATTCGTGGGAAATAAATGATCATTATTCGCTATACTTATTGAAGCGAAGCAATTCAGATGTTTTATGAATGTAATATCTATTTTTAAAAAACCCTCGTCTCACATTATTCTATTATTCATTTGGTTATTATCATTTGGGCTTCGAATATATCACCTTGGATCGCTTCCATTTAACTTCATGGAAGATGAGGTGCTTAGTGGGTATGTGGGTAGATATATTCTTCAAAATGGAATTGACTTATATGGAAATGAATGGCCATTGTTGTTTTTTGATAAATTTGGCGACTTCTATATTATTGGTCCTATGTATTTATCTGGGCTATCGACTTATCTTTTTGGAATCACTGAATTTGCAGTTCGGTTCCCCGCTGCATTACTTGGTTCAATGATTGTATTTCCTATTTATTATTTTGTAAAAAATATATTTCGAAATACAAATATAGGATTGTTATCTGCTCTGTTAGTATCATTGTCCCCATGGCATATCATATTATCTCGATCAACCGTTGAGGGAATAATCGGGAGTAGCATATTTTTAAGCGCACTAGTTTTGTTAGTTGCGTTTATTTATCGTAAAAAATACATGTATTTTTTTATAGCTATAGTGTTATTTTTTATTTCATATTTTATTTATCATCCTTTTCGAATGTATACACCGCTTATTTTTCTTCCCATCCCTCTTTTTTTTCCCAAACTCAAAGCAAGATTACCTATCTTTGGCAGTATTATTGCAGTTTTTATTCTATTCGCAGGGCTTACTTATTACATTAGTACCACCCCATGGGGTTCGGGTCGATTCCACCAAACCTCAATTTTTAGCGAACTTTCTGGAGTAAGTATTCGTATTCAAGAGCAAATTTATAATGTAGGTGAGCAAGATATATTTCGCGCGCGATTGTTTCATAACAAGGTTATTGGATACGGGAGAGAATTTATCCGTCAATACATTTCATATTTCTCGCCAAATTTTCTCTTTACCAATGGGGGAGCTGAGTCACGCTACGATGTGCCTGATCAAGGGCTTCTTTACTTGACGTATCTGGCACTTATTATTATTGCACTATCTCCACTGAAGGCTAAAAAAATCGAAATCAATAATCACTTGATGGGGTATTTTTTCTACCTTCTTCTTATAGCACCTCTTCCTGCAGCGGTAACCTATTATGGTTCTCCAAATATTCATCGATCACTTTTCTTGGGGATATTACTTATCATCCCTGCGGCATATGGAGCGTATAAATTGTGGTTTATACCGTATCGTAAGATTGTCATCAGCATTGTCGTGATGGTCCTCCTTGGAGAGTTTATATATTTTTGGCATCAGTATTCTGTGCAAAGCGATAAATTTACTGCGATGCGTCGGAATGATGCGCATCGTGAGCTTATGAATTATCTTCAAGAAAATAGTGCGTCATATGAGCATATTTATTTACCAGCAGAAGGAGCAACCTCATTGTATTATTTGTTTTTTACTAAGAATTTTAGTAAAGATCTCGCAGGTAAATTTCATAAGGATGCCTATATTAAATCGATCGATAATATTACATTTATTGAATCAAGTTGCCCAACTGAAAATCCTCTCAAGCTAACTGATCGAATACTTATAGTAAATAGACATAATTGTCCTGAAAAACCAGACCTTCATAAAGTAGCTACCATAAAAGGAAAGAATGAACTCTTAGGATTTACTTTATACGAGAGCAAATAGATACCTCATCATTTGTATATATAACCAGGTGATTTTTTGAGTTTTTACATGCATTCAGTACCTCATTTTTTTTACCAAATGAATTTGGAAGATAGAAATAATCTACCATTTCATCATAAATTAGATCCTTAGGACGATCTAATGCAATAGATTTACGTTCTTGAATATCTATTCCAGCATTTGTTGCACCATTTTCATAAATATAATATGAGGGTTTTTGACTGAATGCGGTAACATAGGGCATGTCTATGCCATCAATTGGAACAAACACTACACCATCCGGCTGTTTCTTTAAAAATGATAATGCATCCATTTCAGAAGCGTTTATTACAAGTCTAGCTGGATGATTAAGGTAAGATAAATTGATGAGATTTGCAATAAATGTGAGAATAACAACAACGACAATTACCATGTAACCAATTTTATTATTCCCTTGTAGTAATTCATAAAGAAATTTAGCCACAAATAAATTCATAAGAAATGCAGCAGGAACAGCAAATTGAATAGGGTTAAACCAATCGCCTTGTTGAACAAACATAACTGACATTCCTATTGAGGCAAAAACCGAAATTGTTATGGCAAGTTCAATAGTGTGGAACTTTCTTTTGTAGGTCTGTAGTAAGACTTGTATAAAACCAATTGTTCGTGTTCCAAAATAGTACAAAACAAATAGTATGGTTGAATAAACCTCAATTGCTACAAGACGGGGAGACCAACCATGTTCGTATAAGTAATATCGTGCAAGAATAAGGTTATTGTTGTAAAACAAATCTGCTGTTTCAATAAGATGATGAACAGTAGCAAAAGGAGCGAAAATAAATATCGAGCCATTGGCGCTTGCTTGGAATGGATTGTAAAAAAATAGTATGGCGATACTTGAAGCAATCCCATACATAAAGCCATTGCGTATAAATGTATGGATATCTTTTGACTTAATGAGAGTTAATAGTTCAAATACAAGTAGTATTATTGATATTGAAAAGGCAACGTAGAATTTTGTACCAAATACAAGAAAGAGTAATATGCTTGTAATTACTATGTCTTGCATAGATCGTCTCTTTTTATGTAATATAATCAATATTTTAAGAAGTATTAAAAGTGCAAATGAAGCATGCGGACTTTCAAGAATATTCGTTGCCTGGAATGTATTAATCAATGCGTTATTCTGTATGAATCCATGATGATACAGAGACAGTATTAATGACAAGTGCATTCCAAAAAATACGAAAAAGAGAAACAGTAAAACAAACCGCACGTCATCTTTAAATTTACGGGCAACTGTGATGGAGAGTGAGGTAAGAATCGTCATAAAAACAATTGGGATAATTTTGTAGAATGTAATGACTATCGGTATGCCCATTTTTGAAAGAAGATATGCGATAAGATTTGGCAAATAGTGATATCCACTCAGTGGTGCGCCGGCAAAGTTGGGCATTTGGAATGGCCATGTCGTAAACGCCGTTGATGCGACAGCTTGGAACCATATACCATCACGATAATTTGAACCTACAATAAAACCACACTGATCAGCAACACATCCATTTTGTCCATCAATAATAAATCGAATAAGCGTGAGTATGAAAGCAGGGACTATTACAACAAGAAGAATGGGATGTTTAAGAATATATTTCATAGATACAGTGATCATTATACAAAAGAACTAATGTTGAGACGTAGAGAAATACTAAGTATAATCAACCATATGAGCTTTATCCGTAAACACTACAAGGTATTATCTCTTCTTCTTTTGGGAATTGGTATTCGGCTCATTTATTTGCTTCTATTTACCCAAATGCTCGATTTTGTAAATATTCTTGCTGTGGTTAGATCTGTTGCTGAAACGGGAAGTATGGTAGGGGGATTTAATGCATTATTACGAGTGGGATTTGAGTCTCAGCTTTATGGAAAAATATACTACCAAACTATTGGGTTGTGGCTTACGATTTTAGATTCAATAGGATTACTTCATATTGAGTATCTACTTGATACAAAAGAATTTACAGATTATTCAACATATTTGAATGGATTGTGGCTATGGAGTCCTCCTCTCTATCAACTAACACTTATCAAACTAGTTCAATTTCTTTGGGATGGGTTTTTTGTAGCAGCTTTGTATATTGCCGCACGGCATGTGAATAAAGCGCAGGCTCATCTTGCAGTACTATTTTGGGCAGTAAATCCGTATTTCATAATGATTAATTTCGCTTTTTTCATGCCAGATATATTTATGCTCGCGTTATTTGTAGGCGGGTTTATCTTTTGGGTTAAGGCACTCAAGAGCAATAAGGAAATAAATACAAACACTCTTTTTGCTCTTGCATTATTTACGCTCGGAGCAGTAGTTAAACAAGTACCACTCCTTGCTATTCCGCCACTCCTCATTTCTACTAATCGTTCATGGAGGTCATTAATTATATACATTGGATCAACAGTTATCATGTATATCCTATTTAAACAAAGTTGGTCCGAGGATAGTCACATTATTAACTCAAATTTCTTATTTTCTAAGGAATCAATGGCACTATTAGCCAATCATTTTAATGGAATTCCTTATTTTATGTACATGTATGGGTTTTTTATGCTGTTTCTTTTAAAATGCAAAGAGCAAATTTTTCAAAATTCAACAAATATCTTATTAGTAATTCTTTCTATAATTACCATTGTCTACATAAATGATCCAATCTTTTTTATTCAATTTGTGATTTGGATATTGCCATTTGTATTTCTTCTTGCATTGAGTAATAAAAACTATCATTGGGTATTTCTTTTTGGAATTATCGCCATGCTTCTAAAGGGATGGACTAATGAATCATATTTGTCATTAATCTTATCTCCAACAATAGGCTCACTATATAATAACGTGATCGATAACAAGTTTTTTATTGATTCTCTATTTAACTTTCAGATTTATGATTTAATGCTCCGATTTGGAGTGTTATTTCTTTTTGCGACAATTCTTGCAGAATCACTGTCACTACTATTTCGGAATAAGTATTTATTTTCAGAAATATTTGAGAGATATATAAGAGGTATCACTATTAAAAAAATAGTAATTCTATATGCTTCAATATATGTAATTTTTATAGTTGTAGACTATAGCATTAAGTCGAAGTATGTATTAATACCACAACAAAAATATCAATTGTCAGAAACTCAAATACCAATAAGTACTAAGCCAATTATCATACATGTAAATAATACAAATAATAGAATCATTTCAGGAATGAGAATGTCAGTGATGCAATCAGGAAGAATACAAGAAGGTGTAACTATATTTGAATTCAGAGAAAACAATAATGTGATCAAAACAATAAAAGTGAATGATCACTTATTTCCTAAGTCAACCGATGATCCCTTTATTCTTATAATTCCACAAAAAATTAAGAGCAATAAATTTGACATTCATATTTATAAAGAAGATGAGGTAAATAAAATTGTTTTTTTTGAGTCGATACAATTAAAACAAATTAATTTTGATGAGATGTCAATATTTGGCGGATATGAAAGGCCAGATGAAAGAGATCTTCTTCAAGTTAATTTTGAAAATGTAGTATTTCCGATCTATTTCCATGGGACATATTCTTATAGTGATATTGGAAGGGCGTTTGCATTTCATGCCAATTCTACTTTGAAGAAGGGATTTTTCAGTGGCTATATACTCTCTGCCGTGATAATAATCTTTCTCTCATTTAGTGTTTATAAATATGGAAGAAAACAACAAAAGTGAGTTTTAGTAATGGCATGAGCAAGTATCGCAACTATATCATCATCATAGTCATCTCATTTCTTCCATTAGTTCACATGCTTTTGTCATTTGAAATGCCTCATACCAGTGATGGAGCTATGCATGCCATACGATTCGCGTCGTATTATAGAGAAGTACAGGCAGGACAATTCCCCGTGCGTTGGACAAGTCAGTTTCATTTTGGTCATGGTACAGCGCTTTTTAATTTCACCGCGCCACTGCCATATATGGTTGGGGCGTTACTCCTATTTCTGAAGATTTCACCAGAA
>JAQBTX010000046.1 GCA_027624795.1 bacterium
TATGGTCTATATTCCAAACTTTGCTGCTTCCCTTTTGAGTGGTAAGCGTAAGATTGTGATCTGCATACGGGCCAGCGGCTTTAGAATACATATGATATGTAACTTCCATATTACCTATTTTATTATCAGATTTCTTAAAATAGTTGTAGCCAGACTTTGTTAATACGTCATGAATCTTTTTGTGAGTTACACCCGACTTAAATTCTTTATCAAGATAACCTACATGGTCTCTGCCATGACTATATTTTTTCATACCTTTTACAAAAGGATCTAAATTCACTGATTTAAAATCCTTAGCTTCTGAAATAAATTGAGAAAAAGAAAGCACAACAAAACTCCTGTTTTGTTATTATTTATAATTAATTTGTTTTCTGCAAGAACTTTTTACGAGTCATCATGGTCATATCCGAATCGGAGCCGTTGTACCAGAGGCAGCGATATGGGCGAGCCTTCTCCATAATCTCTTCAAGATTCTTCAAATAGTTCCTTAAATACTTCCAACGATTCTTTTCCGGTGCCTCGGACAATATCAAGATTTGTCATAACACATTTGTCACAGATAGCAACATCAAGTTTTTCGCCAGTACCCATTGGATCAAAGATCGTAGAACCGTAGTGGCCAGAAGATGCGAAATGCAAACCGTTCATAGGATGTATTTCTACTTTACTGTTATCATTTAGTTCGTATTCAATATTCTGCAATGGGGTCTTGCAAACAATGCAAGGGATTGTGCCTTCGATTTTCATTTATCTTTCAACTCAACCGTAGTTTTCATTACTGGTATGTTTGCAACTGCTAGCTCGCGATCCCGAAGTTTTCTCATTTCCTCTTGAGTATAGATGCTATTATGCAGCTCCATAAATCCACAGGACATACCCATTAAGTAAGCCCCTTCATCAAATCCGAATGTGTTATATAGGACGCCACGATACGTAGTTTTTTCCCTCAACTCACCTTGTACAATTCTTTTTACTACTGAAAAGAATGCTCGCTCTCGATCCTCTTGGGAAAGATTATACCACCAATTGTCGGTCTCTTCGGCGTACTTCGCTTCCTCAAGTTCTTGTATTTCCCCAAATTCGGCTAACACCGCAAGGATTTTTGATCTCTCTTCACTCATATTAATCCTCCAATTCGTGTCCACAGTTTGGGCAGCAGCCTATTCCTTTTTGCTTCCGACATTTTTTTATCAGATTTCTAAGAGCCCTAGCCTCCCTTATCGCGAGCTTAAGGAAAACTTTATTTCGGTCCTTTTTGGGTTTTTCAAGCTCGGATTGAATCTTTTTAATTAGTCTCTTTAGTTTTTGATCAAAAACACCAAGAAATGCAGTATTAAGCGGTTTATCACTCATCCCTTTTCACCAGATCCAATATTTTATCATATTCAATTACGTATCCAGCGCCTCGAAGGAAGTTCTCGAATTCCTCAAATACCTTGTCTAAGGTAGAATCGTCTGAAATCTCGAATTCAATCCGATGACCGTCTCCACGTTCTTTAATAAACTTCATTCTTTTCCCTCTCTTTATAATTACTCATTTAATAATCCAATCCATAGCAAGCCAGTCAGTATCTTTATCCATTAGCTCTACTTTGTCACTATGCAGTTCTTGAAGCTGATTCCAAATGGACGCATTATTCTTTCGTAAGCAATATGCATTCTTATGACACTGATAGCAAGAACCCGAGGCGCCATAAAAGTAAAAGTAGTCTTCGTCCTCTTCTACTCTTACAATCCCGCTGTTCATCCGCCAAGAATCGCCCGATAGATATCCTCCTGATACCCCAGAAAGAATACGATAGTGAGGATCATCGCCATTCATATGAATAACGACCCAGTTATCAGATGTATACATCTAGGTCTCCGCCAAGATATTCATAAACATCTTTTAGACTTTTAGCCCAAGAATTACAATCTTTAAGATCTTCTTTTTCAAAGTCTTCAAGATCATCGCGCCATTTGAGTTCTGCAATAGCAACATCATTCATCGCCATCACTTCACGCAGCCGATACACAATCAGCTCGTCCATAAAGTCACTGTTGACAAACTTTTCAAACCAATCAATATTTTTCATAATGTTACCTCTTTTTCAATTTGTCGTAAATTTCACGCCCGGTAGTACCAGGCTTACAGTTAATTACAAGATCTACAATATAGTCGAGCTCGTCAGACGTAAGATCAAGGAATTCCTTTTCCTTTTCTCTAACGAGCCAACCTCTGCTTTCAATTTCATCGATCAGATCGTCGTCGTCAAACTCGTCTAGATCTACTTCAACTTTCACATAAACCTGAGCCATTATTCCATATCCTTCATTTCCATTTTAAGTCTAAATTTGCAGTACACATTTACCCACAAGTTATATAAAAAGATTGTAACCAAAGCAGCGAAAAATTGCACAAAAAACGGTGTGCACGTCAATAAAAGTATAATATTTGCCAGTATAAAGTCTGCAACTACAACTGCCACTACATAATCATACCATTTCATGATTTCATTCTTTATTTGCCACATAATCCGCACCAAAGGAACTAGCCCAGGAATCGGGCTTAAGCTTCGGTTCTATACCAGTCACACCTAGAACGTAACCTGCAGCTTCTTGAGCGGCAACGTTTGAACCGTATTTAGGATCTTTGTTAATGTCAAGATGCACTTCGACATCATATTCGTCAATGAATGGAATAAGCTGGCTATAAAGCTCACACACTTTCATTACCTCGTTCATCATTCTCATTCGAGGACGAGACGCTTTAAGATCATAATCTGGCTCATAGGACTTTTGACTAAAGATTCTGCATCCGTTTTTTCCATTCATGTGAATAATACATACAGTTGCATATTTGTCGTAGATCCTCCCATTCTTTTGAATTCGAACACTATCGCAACCAAGGTATACTTTAGTACTTTTGGTCAAGACCAAAAGAAGATCTACTATCTCTTCTATCTGATTTTGTGTAAACATAATTTTTCCTTTTCTTATCCTCATAATAAATCATTTACATTCTATTGTAAACCCCCTTATTGCCAAGCACAAAAAAAGCCTGACCGAAGTCAGGCTTAAGATGTAACTTATGCTTCAAAATCAAAGACAGATCCAATCTCCATGGACGGGATTTTTCGCCTGCCATTTCTATCATATCTCAAGATAGCTGCATTCCGGTGGGATTCTCTTAACTTTTCAACCCGCTGGGCCCACGTATCGCCTACGGCTATATTTACAGATGACCGAGTAGAAGGTTCTACCACTCTATTTGGCGAGGTCTTCTTATTATAGGGTATCTGTGAATTGGGATAAATCGGTACGTAAGCCGACCAGTCTGGGGTTATCATATTCTTAAATCTTTTGTTTAGTATCTCTTATATAGTTAGTATATATTTATAAATTAACTGCATCGGGAAATTTTAATAATCATAAACTACAGTTTCGTCTGGATTTACTTTTATGGGTTTGCAATATGCTGTAATTCTATGCTCTGCTGGAACCATAGATCTATATCTATAATTACCGTATTGGTTAACTACACGTTTAGCATAATACTGACAGACATCAATACTTCTAAAATACATTGGATTAGGTTCTTGGTTTCCTGCTATTAGCACTATAAGTATAAACGCGTGAATCATTTACCACCAGCCTTTGAACACACCTGTAAAATACAGACCGCCAAACATTACTGAACCTATTAAAAGAATAAGAATTACTGTTAAAAGCCCATCTACAAGAGCTTGTTGCATTTCTTGTTGTTTATAAATTGTCTCTTGTCGCTGTTTTGCTATTTGCCTACGAAGTTGTAATAGTTCTTCCCAGGCATTAACACCATAACGCATATTCAACATTACTTTAAGATCGTATTCCTGTTCTTTTAGCTTTTTACCATGTAATAGAATGGCAAGTGCTTCTTCTTCTATAGAACCTGATTTAAATAGCTTTTTAAACAGTGGTGGATTTTTATTCTGTTGTTCAGCCCGCCGAAAGTCCGCAACTGCTCCATACCACTTGCCTAACTGTTGTGCGGTATCTTCAAATTCTCTACCTGCGTCTACGCATTTTTTTATTGCGTTAAACGCGGTGGTAGCAAGCGCAATTGCTGTAATTGGATCCATAGTTCTTTCTTCAATATGTTTTAGTGGTCACTTCAGTGTGATCCATATCAAAAAAATACTAACAGTGCTATTTATAACAAAATAGTTCCGGAACAAGGGCTTGGATCTAATGATTACAAATGCGTCCTAAGTTGATAGCCACCAGGCTACCAGTGCTGAAAAGATGATAAGAAAAATTAGAATATCCATTTATCTTTTACAATTTAAATAAACAAACTCACAATCGCTTTTTGCGATCTTTAGGCTTCGGCGGTGCCAAGGTGAGTTACTTTTAATCTTTACTTCAAACCTTTTAGGGACTTTTCCTAAGTTTCGGATAAAGGCGACCTTTTGGCTCCCGTCATATAGTACATGCACATTCTCACATGTATCTGTGTATCTTTCACGTTGCCAAGCGAGTACTGTCTGCATTTTTAGCTCCATGAGTTTCAAGAAGGTCATTAATTACAATAATTGCCAAGTCGACTACTTCCTGATCGACTTCGTATTCAAGTCCGCCTGAAAGGATTCCAATAGTAATCTGATCCTCAATATTTTCCTGATTTGCTTTTCCGCCTACAAGGGGCCGATGAAAATCGTTACGAAGAATATCTACTGCAAGAATACCGGCGGTCTCTGTTACTACGCGCTGTTTCATGTGTCTAAGTCTCCTGATTGACCTAATCAATATATCGCAGATGGTAGGGGATGTAAACCCCCTACATGAAAAAAAATAATATTTTGAGTAATGGCGGAAAGTAGGGGATTCAAACCCTTGATAGAACTTTCCAATCTTATGTTGCTGTGTCACCAACCTGTTCACAGTTTGGATCGCCATATAACATAGGTGGTACTAAACCATATTGTTTTATATACATTTCTATAATAATAGTGTTTATCTCACCATAAAGTATTTGGTATACCATTTCTTCAGATCGAATCCGGCAATCTTCTTCTGTCACATACGGGCCCCATGTATCGTTTACTTGAATACATGTATTATAATAGATCTGGTTAGTAGATGCAACGCACACTACGACAAAAGCTTTAAACATCCATTTATCCTTCTATAAGGGGCGGATATATGCTCATGGCGTGTGATTATACATATCCTACCATTTTCCTACAGGGCATTTACTTTTGTAATAGTTTATCTTAGCAGGAAGATAGCATCCGCATTTGCTACATTTTTTTCTCTTACTGTCATGATGCTCACATATCTTACAGATATTATATCTATCCTCAGCAAATTTCGAAAATAGTATTTTCATTTCTTAATAACCTGGGAATAATGATCGCGAACAATCGCGTCAGGTGTGTCATCGATCCAAATATCAATCTCTATATTCTTATTCTTCATCCATTCCCGCTTGGGTTGTAGACCTGTACCAAAGCAAGAATCTCCCCCAATAATAGCACCAACAGTCTCTCTGACCTTGGGCATATGTTTTTCAGGGCGGGCTGATACACAATATACAGTATGTTTCTTTTGGATCGCAAGTTTGCATACTTCGTCCCAGAATTCAGGATCCTTTGTATACGTGTCGTCAAAGTCTATCGATATAATCACAATGTATTCTTTCATAGAGTAATATTATATATAATATTATTCAAGTAAACCCTATTTAATGCTTTGGCGGAAGCGGAAAAGCACGATTCCCGTGGTATTACTACCACGAACTGCTTTCCAAGCAGGCCTGCCAACCTTGACAGCTCTCACTTCCATATATAATTTAGAGAATTTGGTGCTGCTAGAGAGATTCGAACTCCCGACCTGATGATTACTAATCAACTGCTCTACCAACTGAGCTATAGCAGCGCTGGCTGGAGATCCAGGACTCGAACCCCAAACCTACTGGACCAAAACCAGTTGCTCTGCCAATTGAGCCAATCTCCAACAAACTAAATTACAACGACACCCAACGGAGGAAATCCGTTGAACGCCACACTGCTATATGTAGTTGTATATGCACCACAGTTAAGTATGATTACTCTGTCTCCGTATGTCAAGTCTAATGGAAATTCAACCTTGTGGGTTTCATATAGCACATCTGCACTATCACACGTGGGACCCGCTACAATGCAAGGACCAGTCTGTGTGCTGTCGCAGTCTGGTGTTAGAAACTGATACTTGATGGATTCTTCTTCTGTTTCAGCAAGACCATGAAAGCGTCCAATATTAAGATATACCCAACGCACAGGATCTTCGTCGTGCTTGCGACTTACAAGCAGTGCTTCCGCAGC
>JAQBTX010000047.1 GCA_027624795.1 bacterium
TCTTTTTTAGTACTTGATCATTATTGTTATTGTCCATAATTTTTCCTTTCGATAAATCTAATTATAACACCAACTAATTTTGCGCTTTTAATTGAACGCTAATAATCTCACGTGTCTTGTCAGGAAAAGTATGCATCGCAGTATGTCCTGCATCGAAAACGAATACTTCAGACCCTTTGATCAACTTCTCCAGTGTGTATGCTCCAGTAAGTGGTAACTCTTTATCGTTTTCTCCCCAAATAATAATAGTGGGAGCTGTAATGTTATTTTTAATTTCATCAGTATAATCTGTATCATTGTTCTTATATAAACCCGCCATGACTGCGTATTGTTGATAGTTCGAGGAATCAATTTGCCCATCCGGTCTAGCCAAAAGATATCGAGTAGTGAAATGTTTAAACTTATCAGGAACGAGGGTTGATTGGTATATGTACTGAATGACACTCCCACCAAAAGAATGAGCCAATTTATATTTCACTACTGGTCTATCTTTAATCGCTGGAGCAGAGTCAGCAATCACTAACAGTTTTATTTCGTCACTGTATTGAGTTGCGTAAATCGTCACTATTTTTCCACCGGAAGACTGTCCTACTAATATATAATTACTAACGTCCAATTGTTTAATGAACGTGTGTACAAACTTCACAAAGTATTCAGAAGAGACCTCCTGTTTCGGTGGTTCTGAGCGTTTGTACCCAGGTAATTCGGGCGCAATAATATAGAACTGTTTGCTCAATTCATTAATCAATTTGTTATTTAAATGCTCTCCCAGTTCGTATGAACCTCCAGTGCCGTGTATTAGTACTAGTGGTGGGTTATGAATATTTCCTGCAGTTTTATAGTAAATTTTCAAATCATCAACAGTGACCTCTTTTGTAGTGATACTGTCGTATGATACGTCAGTAGTTGTGGGTTGTTGAAAGTACCAACTATATTGGGAATAGAACCAAGCAGAAATGAGAAGGGAAATTATAAAGATTGTGATTAGAAAAACTATACCCATTGTTTTTGTATGTAAAATACTAAGTTTCGATTGGTCAGCAGACATAGTATCTTGTAACATTTAGCTCAATTGTACTATACAGCAATATTTAGCTTAACAAACTTGATCATTTCTTTAGCCGTTTTATATAAAAACTTAGGTTTTACTAAATTTCTAATTTTCTTTTGTATTTTTCTTAATTTCTTTTGCTTCTTCACTTACCTTATCATGCGCGATCATATGTGCGGTAATCTGCATACCCTGCAAAAGCTTGATCGCGTTTTCGCGAGTAGCTTCCTCTTGGCCTTTGCTGGTTTTTAGGTAGTTAATGGTTTTTTGAATATCTTCTTCTGTGATATCCGAAGTTTGGTTTTTCATAATTGTTCAAATTATACTATATAACTGCGTTCAGATTAAGAAAGTTAAACATTTCTCCCGCTGTTTGCTTTCCATAAATCCGACGCATGACTTCTTTGCTTTGCGAGTAAGAAAAAATGCAGTTCAATGGGTTGAAGCTATACTCAAAGCAATGAAAAGTGACTACTCAACTCAAGTGAACTAGTGCTTTTTCCCTTTCATTACCTGACCTACTTTGTTATACTCCAAGCAATTATTTTCGCTGGTATATATGGAGTTTTTTATTTTTGGGCAAACATTTTCGATCAATACCGACCCGATTATTCTCTTTGGCATATTGGGAAGTATTTTCGTGTCTCTTGTCTTTGTATTTACAGCGTTAGCGACTGTTGCAGTTCTTCTCAAAATCAAGCGCACTCGAAGACTTTTAGAAACACCGCACACATATCTAGAAGTAAAACCAACAGATAGAACGCTTAAAACAACACTTACCAACACAAAGCTTTTTGAAATTTTGCACTCCTTGGAAAAACCATACACTTGGTGGGATAAGCTCTTGGGTTTTACTAAGCCTGTAAGCTATGAGCTTGTTTCAAGCAAGTACGATGGGATTCGCTTTATTCTTCGTGTTGCTACAGAAGACGCTCCAAGTATTAAAAAAACACTGCTCGCATATCTTCCTGGCATAGAGATTAAAAAAACAGACGATTACCTGCCGAGTACTACCAACAAATCATACGCAATTGAAGAACTAACCCTGAGTAATTCTTTTATCTACCCACTTTCAGAACAGCCCCAACTACAACAGTATGACCCGCTTGCATATCTAACTGGATACCTTACCAAGTTGAGTGACTCGGAGCTTATTGCCCTGCAATTTATTTGTACTCCTGTACACACAGCAACGCACAAAAAAATCCTACAGAAGATTGCAGATCTACAGAAAAAAATCATGAGTAACGAAAGTGCAGATCGCATTCTTTCGAAGCATTCAGGCTCAGACATCATAAGCGTACTTGGAAGACTTCTAGCTTTCATCATCCTCACCCCTGTAACACTGCTTTCTTGGGTTCTTGGTAACACAAGGCAAGTATTTCCTATCTGGCTTTTTGAAACACCAGCTACCAAACCACTGCAATCTGGACAAGCAAAAAATGACCTACTGCAAACAGTAACAACGAAAATTAATCAGCCACTTTTTGAAGTAATCATTCGTGTGTACATCCAATCAGATACAAAACCACAAGAACGATTCAAGGGTATTCTTGCCTCATTTGAATCCTTTGCCACACCACACCAAACAATAGCAAGAAAAAAGTCAATCTTTACCTATATTCACACTCCACTTTTACAAAAACTGCAGTACTTCCTTTTGCAAAACCGACTTTCACTTTTCTCAAGCCCTTTGTTTTTATCTGCACTAGAACTAGCAGGTTTGTATCATCTACCTCATGTGCTCAACACCAAAACTGAAGACTTACTACAAGTCAAAAGCCCTAAGCTTCCAGCGCCACTGTCTCTTAAAAAGAACAGATCAGAATTTGATATAGCCTTTGCCACAAATTCGTATGGAGAAACAATCACTCCAATTGGTGTAACTCTCGAAGAGCGTAGGCGACACACCTATATCATTGGTGCTACAGGTACAGGTAAAACTACACTTTTGTTACAGATGATTTACCAAGATATATGTAAAGGCAATGGTCTGGCAGTTATAGACCCGCACGGAGATTTAGCAGAGCGGTTGATTGGAGTTATTCCAGAAGAGCGCGTCAAAGATGTCGTTTACTTTAATCCCTATGATATTGAGTTTCCGATTGGTCTTAATGTACTTGAGATTCCAGACGGACTATCAGAAGTAGAGCTACAACGAGAAAAAGACTTTATTACCTCAACACTCATATCTATCTTTCATAAACTGTATGACGCACGATATTCGGGCCCAAGAATGGAACACATCTTGCGCAATGTAATTTTAACGGCACTCGAACAAGATAAACCAACGCTTTTTACGATCTATGATCTTCTAACCAACATGAACTATCGCAAACAGGTTACAAGCAAACTTACCGATGAAGTTCTAAAATCGTTCTGGAAGAATGAGTTTGAAAAGCTGGGTAGTTTTCAAAAAGCAGAGCAAATCTCACCTATCACCAATAAACTTGGCAGGTTTTTAACAACCAGCATGACGCGCAATATCTTAAACCAGAGCGAGAGCAAACTTGATTTTGAAGACATCATGAACAATAAAAAGATCCTTATTTGCAACCTCTCAAAAGGAAAAATAGGAGAAGACACTGCCTATTTCCTTGGAGGGCTTTTTACTGCCAAAATACAGCTGACGGCTTTACGCCGAGTACATATAAAAGAATCAGAACGCCCAGACTTTTTCTTGTATATCGATGAATTTCAAAACTTTGCCACCATGTCGTTTGCTCAAATTCTATCTGAGGCACGAAAGTATCGGTTGAGTGTTATTCTGGCACATCAAAATACGGTACAGATTGAGCCTGACTTACTGGAAACAATTATCGGAAATACTGGTACGCTGATATGCTTTAGAACCACAAGTCCAAAAGATGAGGTCAAACTACTTCCAGTGTTTGCGCCAGAAGTTGAGATAGGGCAGATCCCAAACCTACCCTCGTACAACTTTTATATGAAGATTAATGCACTGCAACCGCAAGCAACCTTTAGTGGAGAGATTGAAAACTTTGTGATTGCAGATACTGAACAAATAAGGGCAGAAGTAATGACTCACTCACAGCAAACCTATGGAAGCGAACGATCAACGATCACTCTTTCAAAAGAAAAACCAAAAGAGAAAAAGACCACAAAGACTGAAAAAGAAGTCCCTAGTACTACAAACTTTTTTGAGCAGATGAAGTAAAGTAAACTTAATCATGAAAAAATTTATATTTTCAATTATCTTGGGCGTTCTAGCTGCGTTTCTATACGAGAATATTATGCTCATGTTTGGCACTAAAGTCTTACATAAAACTGAGCTAGTCATTCAGGGATATAAGTTGCACCATAGTCTTTACGCACTACCATTCTTTGCTGCTTATGGCTTAAACAAGAAAATATTTTTTCTTGGATTTGGTATTGGCATATTACTTCAACATACTATTACGGATGGGTTCAGATTTATCCAAAAAGTGTAATTAAAAATCACCCTAGCCGACTAGGGTATTATTTTATTTCTTTTTGCCTTGTATACGCTATAATTAGCATGAGTTTGTAGTCTCTTTATCTTATATATAAGAAAGAAACTTATTTCCTCACATATACTATATATGGGAGGATAGAGGTGGGTACTAATAACCTATGCTACTACCTACAATTACTAATAAACAAAAAGAAATACTTCACTATCTCTATAGATTCAGATTCCTCAACCGTATCCAAATTCAATCACTCCTCAATCACAAAGACCCCAAAAATACTAATGTCTGGCTCAAAGATCTCACAACCAAAAACTACACTGGCAAAATCTTCGAAAGAACACCGGGAATAAATAAACCAGCACTGTATCTATAGTATAATATGGGCATGAAGTTCAATCGTATAAAGGCAAAACTGTTAAATCCGAGCAGAAAATTATTAGTAACATTTATTTGTTTAGCTAGTATATTAATTCTGGTTGGCGGTGGAGTATATGCATCACTTTCAAAAAACACTCTACAAGAAACACTTGCACAAACATACGACAATGCAGTTCAATTGTTTACTGACCTTACTCCAACAAATACGCCATCTCCAACCCCAAGTCTAACACCCACATCAACACCTACTCCTACACTCGTTCCTACTAATACTCCTATACCTACCACAAAGCCAACATCCTCAATTCCATCTGATTTTATATTAGTAACTATGGGGAAGATGAGTGGTTAGTACTGTCTGGCAAGTTTATATGATAAAGTATTGGCTGATCAAGCGCGTCAGGAAGAAATTCTCACCCGAACATGGGATTGTAAAATGAAAAATCCCTTAGGTGTTGGGGAGACAAAATCGTCATGCGTCACCGATGAAGAACATTAATTTCTTATAAACACAAAGCTTTTGCTTTCCAATAAGTGCATATCACAAGCTGTTATAAATACATACGGAGCTGCAGTTATTGAACGGGCACGTACTGCTCCTTACCACCAATAAACTTAATTAGCTTTGAAAAAGGACTTAGGACGTAAGGATCGAGATGGTATACTTTTCTTTAGTTTATCGACGTGCTTATTCTTCCCACGCATTACCACCATAAAAATTTCTGTTCCATGCAAGAGTCTGCAACTCATCCATAAGCAATTCAGATAATGGGGACTTGTCAGACAATCTTAGATTTTCCTGTACGTGTGCTAGCTTTCTCATTCCAGGAATTATTGCTGATACTTCTTGAAAATTGAGTATATACCTCAAAGCAAGGCTAATAATTGAATCCACCTCAGTACTTGATTCTACAACTTCTGATAATTGAGCAATTCGCCCATCTAAATCCTTTAATCGTTCTGGGGTAAAGTAACCAGACCTAAAATCACCCTTTTTAAATTGAGTAGCACTAGTTACCTCTAAGTAATACCCGAAATTATTCCGCACCTCGGAGGTGAGGAATTATCTCCAATTCCAAAGGATATTCTGGTTCGACAGAAAGTGCATGAGGGTCACCAAATGATATCATTAGAAAATGACTATTTACGAAGAATTAAAATCTTCTGATTGGAAGGAACTTCATAATGTGGCGCTAACTTCTTGGCTTTTTACTTATAAAAATATCTATTCTGAAGTTTTCATAAGGAAATCTATTGAAGAAAATTATTCAGAAAAATCAATTAAATCTGCTTTAGATTGGGTAAAGGATAATAG
>JAQBTX010000048.1 GCA_027624795.1 bacterium
CCAGAAATTGCCCTTAAATTAAGTTTTTCATTTACCTATCTTTTAGCTGGGGTAGGAATGTATCTTTTTGCACAAACTTATTTCAAAAACGAAAAGATAGCACTATTCTCTGCACTAATGTACCAGTTTGCCCCTTTTCGACTGGTTGACATGCTTATTCGTGGAAATATCGGTAGCCTCTATTCATACATGTCTGCTCCATTTGTTTTGTATTTTATTACAAAGTATTTGCAAAAAAAATCATATTTTGCATTTGTGGGAATATCGGTCTTTATTGCATTACTTGCACTAGGTCACACCATTAATGGATATATATTTATTGGTTTATCTGGATTATTTACTCTTACGGTAGCTAGAAAACCAAAAGATATAGTGAGGGTATATCTTGCAATACTGTTTGGGATTGGACTTGCAGCATTTTTTATTGTCCCTGCACTTCTTGAGCAAAAATATACTAATGGATATATGTTTACCAAAGATGTATTTTACAAACAGTTTCCGCCGTTACTATCATTACTTATTCCAAACTTCACTAATATAGCACAACTTCGTATGTCAGAAGTTCCTGTGCAAATTGGACTCTTCCACACTATCTCATATTTGATGCTTTTAATATTGGTATTAAAAAATAGAATTACAAAACAAATCAAATCATTTTCCTTGCTTATTGTTTTACTAGTACCCCTTGTCATACTTTTTATGCAGCCAATAACAACAGTATTTTGGGAAACTATTTCGTTGATTCGGCAGTTCCAATTCCCTTGGCGATTTGTTGCCATCATTTCCCTCCTCACCTCACTTGGAGCAGGTATCGTGATGGTATATGTTAAACCAATTCAAAAAAGCGTCATATATTGGTCACTCATCGCGTTGGTTATTGTAAGCACTATATATTATTGGATTCCTACACAAGGGTACGAAAAGAATGACAAATCTTTTTATTGGGATTATCCCTATACCACTAATTATTTCTCAGAAGTAAATACCGTTTGGATGGGAAAAGAGCCAGAAGATTACCCAACTAATGTTGTGGAGATAGCGGGAGATACAGCCGTTATCACATCTCAATCACTTACCTCTATTAAACACGAGTTTACTGTTGAAGCATCATTACCCACAACAGTAATAGATCGTACATTCTTTTTTCCTGGATGGAAACTATATATCAATGGACAAGAATTTTCCATTCAATTTCAGGATCCTAGCTACCAAGGTCTTATAACATTCAAAGTTCCAAAGGGACAGAGCAATGTGGTGGTGATATTTGAGCAGAGTAAGATTCAACAACTCGGCAATATTATATCTATCGGAACTGTAGCTCTCCTTATGAGTGGATTTTATCTTACGCGCCTGAAGTCATTTAAATGGCTTCTATAAAAAGGCTTTCATCAAAATCAGGATTAATCTCCAATATCTGAAATACATCTGTTTCATCTAGCCTTTTAATAGTGCGAATGGATTTATACATTTGTCCAGCAATAGGAATTTCAAAAAGTGGGCACCCCATATAATGCATAAAAAGCGTCTTTCTTGGGACGGTAAGCGCCTTAGCTTCTTTTGATTTTTGAATGGTGCTTATTGCTGGGCAGTTATCTTCAGGAAAATGCACATTTTCTACTTGCGCTACCCTAAAATTTTCTTTGAATTTTCCGGTAAGACTCTTGCTATAATTATCTTCAGCATACAAGTAATAAACTGGAAGCCATTGTTCCTGACTCGTAACATAAATTTCTTCGTATTCATTTTGATGTTTTACAATATAGTCTGTTATTTCCATATTGCCAGGATTTCTATGATGGGTGGTGTAATAGCTAATATGTTGAAAGTAATTGTGAGTAAAGAAAATAAATTCTACACCAATTATCAAAAGTAATGGAGTAACAAATGAAATTTTCCTATACTTCAAATCTAATAATCCATTAAAGCCATATGATGCAATCAATACAAATAGTGCAGGGGTAAGAATAGCACGTTGTATACTCGGTACGTCAAGTACGGTAAGTGCTGCAGGAATAGGTGAAATAATAAGTAAATACAATAGAAAGATAAAAAATCTGTGGTTCACTTTTGCATTCTTTCTTTGGATGTATCCAAATACAGAAACAAGTATAAAGGGAAGGAGGGAGGTATAAAGTAACCCGACATACGGGGCGAGATATATTTTAGGAACTCCGTCTTCACCGAACAAATAATTGAATGAAAAGTAGCGAGAATATTGAAATATAAACTCTTTCGAATATCCAATAATCTTGTTATTAAATATTCGTGCGATGGTAATATTGTCTTCATTAAATATGAGGGCCTGAAGCTTTGACGCAATTCCTGACATTGGGCTCACTAAACCAGTCTGTTCAAACCTTCCCGTGCCCCATGGTTGAGTACTTATCCAGAAAGTTATAGCAAAAGCAAGAACTGGTAACAGTATAAACACTATATTTTTCCTACTAATTGGAATCCATGTTTTTTGGAGAAAGAATATAGGTAACAGAGTAAGGGGAACTATGATGCGAAATGATGGGTATATAAAAAAGGTTGAGATAAGAGTAAGTGTTGCTGCAATAAGGAGGTTGTATTTTTTTTCATCAAGTGACTTCAATAATATTTGAAGTCCAACCAAGTATACGGTCAATCCTACTATTCCTTCAGCACTCAGACGGGACAAAGACATGTGCCAGGGAGCTACAGCAATCATTCCAGCAGTAAATAATGCCGTCTCAGTTCTTTTGAACATTCGCAACGCAATCCCGTACATAGGAAATATTGCAAGCGCTCCAACAAGCGCTATGAACACACGAGCACCAAAAACTGTATTACCAAATATAATCGCACCAAGCCCAGAAAGATACATAGGCAGAACCGGAGGAAAGTCGCCAAACTTATCGAGATAAAGAAGTGGGAAATTATTACCAAACATATCATGCCCATTGAGCAAAATAAATTTTGCCCCGTAAGCATTAGCTACTTCATCAAAATGAAATCCAAATGGAACAGTACCAAGTTGATATATACGTAAAACTAATCCAAATAGAAAAATACTAAACAGTATCAAGAAATAATGTTTAAGTATGAGTTTTTGTATCATGATAATGAATTAATAATAGCATGCTTAATCTTTGAAAACTCAGATACAAACCCCTTTCGAGAAAGCCAGTGACTTGTTTGGTACAATCCATCTTTAAAAAAGCTAAGTGGTTCTTTGACAAGCTTTTGATGATCAACTTTTTCATATTTTTTTGCTTCCCAATAATAAAAATATACTAGTGGATAATACATAAGCTGCAAAAAAGATAAAGCAAATCCATGCATACCATCTTTATATCCATCTGCTGCAAAATATCTACTGATAAACTCGCTTAGTCCATCTGCTAGGGCTTTTTGAATGGAGTAAGCTTCATGTTTTCGAGCTCTCTCTTGCGCTTCAGATTCTGCATATCTATTCATTTTAGCCATATAGTCACCAACGCGTTCATAATTGTGATGCATCAATGCAAATTCTTCTTTTGGTTCGAGCGTGAGTCCATTTCCTTTTAATTGTGGTTGACCATGAAGCTGAAGTGGCCATGTTGCAGCGCTCTTTTTAAATAAACGCACTTGATAGTCTGGCCACCAACGACTGTGCTGAATCCACTTAGTGAAGATTATATTTTTTCTTGGCATGGAAATATAATCGTATTGTTCATACTTTTCTCGAATAATCTGAGCTAGGTTGGAAGGCACAATTTCATCGGGGTCAAGGAAAAATACATAGTTGTGTTTCGCAAGTTTTTTTGATTGCTCTCGAATTAGTTCAACATAAGGAACAGTATGCTCCTTCTTAATAATTACTTTTTTATTTTTTTTGATTCTTTCAATGGTTTCTTCAGCAAGTCCAATATCTACTATGATAATTTCGTCAACTAAGTCGTTTATGGAACCAATAGTTTGAGCAAGGTATTTGGGAGAACCAAGTGCAACGATAATGGCTGATATATTATTCATAGCTTATGATATTACGAATGTCTTGAATTATGTTCATTTGAAAAATGACATACAAGACAAATAGATAACTTAATCCACCGGCAAGCACAGTTCCAATTACATTAATCCATGTTGTTTCAAGCTGGGCAAGCGCGTATACAATAATTCCCATCACAATACTTGCAATAAAGGGTTTAATAATCAGACTCCATGGTTGAAAGGGAACTAAACTTCTCGCAAGAATCACAATAGGAATGAAGGTAAGTGATAATGCTATTTGAGCAACGGGAAATCCATTTATTCCTATTTGCATGGTCAATATCGGTATCAATATCCATGATGCAACAGTCCAATAGATCATGAAATAAAATGTCCATTTTATTTTCCCAAGAGCATTGAAAAGGTTGGTAAATGGATTTGAATATGAGGAAAAAAAGGCAGCAATAGCAAACATATAAAAGAGAGGAATAGCTGGCTCCCATTTGTCGTACTTAGGTATGAGAATGAGAATTTTATGCATAAGAAGAAACGATCCAATATATATTGGTGTTAGAATAAGGGTTTGATACTGTATTACCTTATCAAGCAAGTGTTGTACTTTTTCCTTTTCATGTTGCAGTCGGGAAAACATGGGAAATAAGATTTTATTCACATTGTCCATAACTATGCGAATAGGTGCTTCTGCCCAACGTTTTGCCCAACCGATATATCCTAATGCCTCAAGTCCTAGTACCTTTCCGAGAAACAATAATATAAGATCATCTTTTACCAATGCAAGAAGCGTATTGGTTTGGAAAGGAACGCCAAATGACAATAGCTTCTTGAGACTCTTCATAGATATTCCAATCTGTGGCATCCAAAATGAGAGTGAATAAATAAGCGCTGTTCCAATAACTGATCGAATGAGGACCGAAATGGTAAAACTATGCAATCCAAATCCCGCGAGTGCTAGTAGTGACACGCTTATGTAAAAAAGGGTATTTTCTACGATCTGAACCAGTACAATTTTCTGAAACTGAATACTTCGTTCGAGTTTGATTGATGGGATAGTTTTCAGTGATGAAAAGAAAAATGAGGCAAGGACTGCCCAATATAAATATACTGCCTCTGATGGGAGATTGAAGTATTTGGTTATAAAAGATGTTGCAAAAAACCCAATAGTTATGAGTGTAATGATAAGAGTTTGTTGAACCGTGAAGGTAGTTTTGAAATCATCGTCAGTTACATCCTTCTTTTGCACTAATGATGCAGCAAGCCCTATGTCTGAAAAATAATTGAGAAGCGAGTTAATAGATAATACAAGTGTATATATGCCAAATGTGGATGGCGCCAAAACAATAGTTAGAACCAGGTTTGCAACGAGTCCCAATACTGCTGAATAACCGCTTTGAAAGAATAAGCTCAGTAGACTAATGATGGAATTCTTTTTTAAATTGTGATTTTGTTCTTGTTCCATAAGTATGAATAACTTACCAGTAGTATACCGCTCAAAAGGGATATGCTATTGGCGATCTGCTGAACCAGGGTTTGTTGATATCTTATTTTTATTTCCCGATCGTGGTTTTTTTTGGCAATAATCGGTCTCCCAATACTGTCATACGATTCAGGATTCACTATTTCATTTTCACTCGTGATGGTCCAATAGTTAGCATTATGAATATTGATAACAGCATCCTGTCCTGCTTTGTGAAAAATTGTTCTTTCAAATAATCCTTCATTCATCTTTGGAATATCTGATTGTTCACGAAACTCATTGTTTTCAAGTAATCGCCATATTTCATAGTCTGCAGAAATTGGGAGATACTCTGCAACTTTATATGCTGCAGTATATGCAATATATTGTGCAGAGATAAATTGGTCTTGGTATTGTGCATTTGAAATCTTATTTCCTTGAAAGTAATTAATGTTGAAATTAATAATCCCTAATCCAATAAGAATAACAATTATTGATCTAGCTTTTAATGGAATTATTTTAAAACTTTCAGACAGTGCATATGTTCCAAAGAATGATAATCCAAATACCACGAGCAATAAAAAGCGCCAAGGGAACTGAAATAATGCTAATCCTTTCTCAAATACTAACCAAATTATTTCTGAATACTTAGTGCTCATAAATACACTTCCAGCTAAGAGGAGCGCCATAGCAATCATAACTTTTTTATGTTTGATCTTTGTCCT
>JAQBTX010000049.1 GCA_027624795.1 bacterium
AAGCTGAGTTTATATTGCTCGCACAGTCGCTTGAGGATAGTCCATACACTCCTTACACCCAACTTGCTACGGGTCACGCTACGCTCTATTTCTATATATTACTTCTTTCTATTAAATTCTTTGGACCTACGATGTTTGCCGTACGTTTGCCGTCGGCATTGTTTGGCGTCATAGATACGGCACTTATTTATTTTGTATTTAAGGCGGTCTTTGACAGTCAAGAAAAGACATCTGAGCTCATCAAAACATGGATGCCATTTATGCTCGCCCTTTTGTTTACTTCCATGCGTTGGTACTTTGGATTTGCTCGTTTTGGTTTTGAAGCGAGTACCGTATTATTATTCGAGCTCATTGGCGTCTGGGCTGTGCTCCTGTATATGCAAAAGCATCATTGGAAATATCTACTTATTGCAGGATTAAGTGCCGGACTTGCTTATAATTCCTATACACCTGGTCGCATGTTTGTTGCTCTTCCCTTCCTGTTTTTAATCATTGATGGATTTCACTCTACATTCAGTTTTAAAAAGCTAACAAAAGTTCTCCTTATATATATTGTTCCCTTTATCATTCTCACCCTTCCCCTTAATATCTACTTCACCCAAAATGATGACAATAGAATTTATGAACTTTTCTTTTTACAAAGCGAGCAGCTGAGCATTGCAGAAAAAACTGACTTTATGACTCAAAATATTATGGCAGTGGGCGGAATGTTTCTGGGAAAAGGGGATATGAATGGCAGGCATAATTATCCGGGTAAAGCAATGCTTAACCCCATTCTTGGATTATTGTTTATTGCAGGACTTATCATAAGTTTAGCCAAATGGAAAAAAGGATATAATGCCTTTTTCCTCGTATATTTTGGGCTGGGAATATTGCCGCCACTTCTTACCTACCCATGGGAAAACCCTAATGCGCTCCGAGCGGTTACAGTCATACCATCGATTGTATATTTTGCTGGACAAGCATTACTTATGATGTTTCAGGTGAAATTCCCTGTTCCAAAAAGATTTATAATGTATTTAGTTTTTGTCATTATTTCATTGTCAGCCATATATGAGTTGCGTACTTATTTTGTATTTCAACGACTTGTGTTTCCCCAATCATTTGAAATTCACCCAACGTTACTTCAACCATATTTGGATGGGACATTTGATTTTAAAACCAAAGCTATATGAACAAAATAATGAGGAATCATTGGCCTGTAATCGTATATCTTCTTTTCTATACGATCATTTTTGGGGTTAAACTTTTCCAAAATCCGTTTCCTTTTTTTGACTGGGATGAATCAATTTATGCTCAAGTGGGCGGGGAGATGGTGAATAATTGGTCGATAATTCCTCTTTGGCAGGGTCAAGCTTGGCTGGATAAACCGCCTCTTGTTCCCCTTTTTTATGGCGTCGTTATCAAGCTTACCCCATTTCTTTTGCCAGAGGTTTCAAGTAGACTTTCCACCTTGTTTTTAAGCACTATTGCACTGGGACTACTTTACAAGCTTTATTTTAAAGTAATCAAAGAATCGTGGCTTACTACACTGATTATTATTGCAACTTCACTTACTTCAATTTTTCTACAACGCGCGCAGGTATTAAATGTCGATATATTTTTACTCATTGGATGGCTTGGATACATGGTATTTTATAAGCGTTTTTGGGTTTCACTCCTCTTTTTATCATGCGCAGTATATAGCAAATCTCTCATTGGTTTTTATCCTATTGGAATAATGGGGTTATTTTATATCTATGAATACATGAGTAAAAAAATCTCTCTTAAAGAATTCTTTTCTCAAATAAAATTATTGATTATACAAATGAGTATTCTTGGATTGTGGCATATCGCTATGTATATAGCTTACGGCCAACCATTTTTATATCAGCATTTTTATGAAAGTCACGTTAAGCGCGTAACCGCATCCATAGAATCACACTTTGGAAAGCGAACATTTTACATCGACCTTTTGTATGAACAGTACGGCAAATATGCGTTCATTTCGATTGTTGGTTTCATTGTTTTGATTACCCAATGGTTCAGAAAGAAATTGAGCGATACTCATTTATTGTTTGCGTTATTTCTCTTTCCGTGGTTTTTATTCTTAAATGCTACAAAGACAAAAATTTTTTGGTATGGACATCCGTATTTGGGACAATTTGCCCTTCTCATGCTCTACCCTCTTATACTATTAAAGCGATTTAGGCTTCTTTACATGTCAGTAATACTCGTTGCCATAGGCATGGTACTGCAGTTTTACTTTGTACAACAAACAGTATTAGATGATTTCTATTCTTCTAATGATCCTCACCATATCTTAGCCAAAGAGGCAAGCGCCACATGTGAAAAACTGTATATGATGATCGAACCCGAAGGTCGGGAAGCTGCGCAAACTCTTGAGAGCATGGATTTACTTATCACTACAAGCAAATGGTGGGGCAATCATCCATCGATGGTGTATTACTTTGACGGTGATCTTTCTTTCATATATACACTTGAAGAATTAGATATTCTCAAAACAAGCTTGTCTGCTGGATCTTGTATTGCAGTACATCAAAATGATGAAGAAGTTATAAGTAAATTGACATCATTTACTATAGATCAATCATACGATCCTTACTTTCTCTACATAGCCTCAAACTAAGTTTTCGTGTATACTTAAATCATGTTTTCCTTAGAAGCAATATATTACTTTTTTAAGAAACATTTGAGCATTCGAGATGTTGTCATAATCCTTGTGATCATTGGATTATATGGAGCATTTCGTCTCATAAACTTAGATAACTGGCCCATATTCTCAGATGAGGGTATTTATATTCGGTGGGCTCAAGTAGCTTGGAAAGACGCATCGTGGAGATTTATATCTGTTACTGATGGTCGCCAACCGTTACAGACGTGGGGAACTATTGTATTTCTTAAACTGTTTCCCCAAAATGCTCTATTTGCAGGAAGACTTTTTTCTGTAACTACAGGATTTATATCACTTGCAGGAATATATTCATTTCTTTTTTACCTATGGGGAAAACGAGCTGCAATAATAGGTGCACTGCTCTATATTTTCCTTCCTTTCACATTACTCTATGATCGGTTTGCTCTTGTTGATTCTGCTGTTAATGCTGGATGCATATGGATCCTCTTCTTCTCAGTGTGGCTTGCTCGAAAGCAAAGATTAGACACTGCCTTATTATTGGGGTTTATAGGTGGATTCGCACTCCTTGCCAAATCATCTTCGCGTATGTTTCTCATGCTCGCATTATTTGCTCCAATCCTGTACTTGAAAGATTCTTTTAAGACTATCATTTCCAAATCAATCAATTATGGAGTACTTCTTGCAGGAGCTGGAGTGATTAGCTTGATATTTTATAATGTGCAACGTCTTTCCCCCTATTTCCATTATGTGGCTCAAAAAAACACGACATTTGTCATGACGCTTTCTGAATTTATGGCTACTCCATTTGCGTATGCTCATAATTTTCGGGTAATTCCCCTGTATATTGCATGGGAATCAGGTTGGTTCATTATCCCTTTTGCAATTATGGGACTCTATATGTTTTATAAAAAAGATAAACTTTTGGCAATCTATCTTTCAGTTTTTTTTATAGTTCCATATATTGCCATTTCATTTTTTGCCAAAATACTCTTTGCTCGATATGTGCTCTTTATGAGTTCATATGTGATTCTAGGTGCTACATATTTTTTTACGCAACATAGAGGTAAATATCTGTATCATTTATTGACTCTTTTATTTGGCAGTATGATCTTTATTAACTATTCCCTTCTTTTTAATCCTGCTTACGTAAGTCTTCCTCCGGTAGATAGAGGTCAATATATTGAAGGCGCAACAGCTGTATGGGGAGCAAAAGAATTTATGGAAGAAGTGAGAAATGAAGCAAAAGCAAACCCCGTACTTATTATGGCAGAAGGTGATTTTGGGTTGGTGGGTGATGTACTTCGTATTTTTGTTCAAGATGGTGATGCTATACAAATTGATGGATTTTGGCCACTTGACAAAGAGCACCTAGTAAAATATCAACCACGACTTAAAGAGCGAACGGTCTACATTGTGTTTTCACACCGTGAGGAATTTCCCGATCATTGGCCCATGGAGTTTGTGAGAATGTATGACAAGCCCATAGGAGATAAAGCACTCTACGTGTACAAACTAACCCATGCTCAATAAATACTACAAGTTCATCCCTACAATTCTAGCCAGTTTCATACTGGTAGCTTTTTTTGTTTTCCAATACGATCTAAATCCGTGGGATGGTCAAACGTTTCTAGCTCACGACAAGACACAAGCTACTCGAGTGTCAGAGTTTACTCTTAATCTCACGCATGGGCAAATCCCTCCTCGGATTGCACCGAATATGTCTTTTGGTTTGGGATACCCGATTTTTAATTACTATGCTCCCTTTGCCTATTGGGTAACCTCCGCTATTAATCTCACTGGTATTCCTATTATTGCAGCGCTTGAACTTAGCTATATATTGGCACTTATTGTTGCTTACATAGGAATGAATTATTTTCTGAAACAATATATTTCCGACGAGTCAAGCGTTGTTGGAGCGCTCCTTTATGTCATGTCTCCTTTTATTGCGGTTGATATCTTTGTGCGGGGAAACTTAGCAGAAGTCTGGTTCTTGGCACTTCTGCCTCTCACGCTATATATGCTTAGCCAAGTGAATAAAAGACGATTATTTATAACTGCACTAGTTGTTTCATTTTTGTTCTCTGTACACAATATTTTCTCCCTTCTTGCGGTCGGAATCTTGATTGCATTTGCATTAATTATTAGAAATCGATTTGCATTATTATCTATTTTGGGAGGGTTTTTGCTCAGCGCTTATTTCCTTATTCCAGCACTCGTTGAACTTCCTTTTGTCCATGCAGAAAATGTCGCAACAATAACAAACTATTCAGATCATTTTGTGTGCCCATCGCAATTATGGCAATCCCCATGGGGTTATGGTGGATCTATTCCAGGATGTGAATGGGATGGAATGTCATTTATGCTTGGAAAACTGCAATTGATTATGGGTATATCTGGAATTGGTTTTCTTCTCTTTAATCTTGTTAGAAGGACAAAAATGAAACATAAAAAAATTATGATTGCTATGGCGTTCTTCCTTGCAGGAAGTGTATTCATGAGCACCAAATATTCAGAAATAATTTGGTTAGTATTTGAGAAAGGAATAGCACTATTTCAATTCCCTTGGCGCTTTTTATTGCTCGTGGTATTTGGATTATCATTCTTTGGAACATATGCACTGTCTGAAAGTTTTAAAATAATTCCATTAAAAGCTAAGTCAATACTTGCTGTTCTTATAGGATTAGGGATTATTAATTTCAACATTAATTACTTTCAAGGAAACAAGATTTCAAATACACAATACCAAAACCAGTTTGTTTCTGCAGAATATGTTGCAAATATTGCTGCCTATAATGTTGCAGAGTATCTCCCAATAACTGCAGACTATGAAATATGGCGATTACTCGAAAACATTGATTTCCGTAAACAATCAGATGTTCCAAAGATGAATGAAGGCTTGTTTGAAAGAACGATTTTTCAAAAAGCTGGACAAGACGTTATCATTAATATTCACAATGCTGACTATTGGATTATCCAAAGCAAAGATGAAATAGTAGTCCCTGAGTCACTTGATACTATTGGGCGACCGATCATAGCCAAAACTGACTATGATCGTGAAATTAATATAACCTATCAACAAACTCTCGTTGAGCAGATTGCCAACAGCATATCTCTTTTGAGCGGTATACTACTGGTAACTTATTCATACTTATGGAACAAGAAAAACAACAAAATCTAAAAAAGAATTCTATCATTAGCCTCATGAGTTTATTTTTTCAAAGCGGTTATTCGGCCATATTGGGACTCGTTGCAAACCTGGTTCTAACTATTGTTTTGGCGC
>JAQBTX010000050.1 GCA_027624795.1 bacterium
ACAGGGTGGGAAGGAGATATTTATTGGTCGCCAACAAGTCATGATTTGCTCAATATCTCGACTGGCAAAATCAATCTGGAAGTACTGAGGGGTTTTCTAAAAGTTTTATCTCTTTCCTCTATGAATCAACATGAAGCTCAGCTGATAGAGAGAATAGTTGGTCAGAGACTTCAGACTATTACGCCAAGGGGTATTGTAACCGATGGAGCGAATGATGTAATATATTGGGAAGAAGGTAGAATTAAGCAAGTAAATCCTCTAAGTACACAAATGCTTGAAACCGATGTTGAACAAATATGGAGAGCTCCATACATAAAAAATACTACCGGCTGTGGAGATAGCTTTTTTGGTACCGCTCGATATGTTTGGGAGAAAACGGGTAATTTAGATGCTGCAGTGTGCGCTGGTTCATATGCTGCTTCAATGATCCTTGGATCAAAAAATTCAAATTTAATGTCCGTACCTACAGGTAACTACCATCTCATTCAACAATACATACAAGAAGTATTGTTGTAAATAAGTGAGATTGGGTGAGATTTAGTTGCCCTTTGCTCCATGTGCATGCAAGAGATTTGCGGCTTTAATGGTCGTTCCAGCAGTCTTTTTCATAAGTGCCTTCTGATATATGCTTCCTCCTATAACCATGATTTGAAATGTCTCGCCATCATTTACCATCGGATGTGATGCCAGAGTGTGGCGGATGAAGGGGAGGGAAGAAGGTTTATTTTGAGATGCAAAAATGAGATCTTGGGTGAATGAGTGGGCAATATTATCTTTAATTGGATAATCCATACCATCATTATATCGCATTATAAGAGTGAAGTATCACAAGAGGTCAATTGTTAACTTATTGAGATATTGCACGCGTTAGACCTTTGAAGAAGTCTCTTGCGCCTAGAGTACTGGGTCTGCTCGTCATCATTCCATGAGATCCTCGTTTTCGAATGGCATCTGCCAACTTGGCATTACTATTTGCAACTCCAATCAGATGTGCCTCATCTGCACCTTCATTCGGCTCTCCTTCACCTGTATTTTTTATTGGAATAATATCTGTAGAACTGTCCCCTATGTGAACATAACATACTTCATTTCTACCTACCCCATATTTATCCGAAATGTATTTTATGAGCGTACTGAATTTATTTAGATCACTGTGACCGATGTCTATATATCCAGCAGTTGGATTATAATTTACCTCTAATTTATCCTCCTCATACATGACTTTGAGAGTCGCTTGTCTTAACTGAATGGCTCTAGCCTTCATTTGATGTGCTTCATTTACATCTTTCATTTCTTCAGCAAACTCTATCAATACCTGCTCTTTGTGTGCTGCTCCATTACCATTGCCTGGTCAC
The DNA here is from genome assembly GCA_027624795.1 of bacterium. GTDB lineage: Bacteria > Patescibacteriota > Microgenomatia > UBA1406 > GWC2-37-13 > UBA1450. The sequence goes on from JAQBTX010000050.1 coordinate 1,356, forward strand.
TTGCCCCATATACGGGAATGCCTTCAGGAATTTGAAGCAGTTTTGAAATTTCTTTTGTCGTTTGTCCGTACGGCGTTGATGTAGTAATGATTTCAGGAAATAATGCAGTATCAATTCCAATTTTATTCAGAATTTCATGTGCCCAATTATTTTTTTTATAGTCAAAAGAAGCCGTAGCCAGTCCATCTGTTGGTTCCGAAAAAAGATTTCCAGTTAATTGGTAAGCGATATAATCTTTTGGTGAAGAAATTTTACTGATTTTTTTATACAAGCGAGCTTCATTTTTCTTAAGCCACAGTAATGAGGGTAATAAGAATCCAGTAAATAACGGATTGCCAGTAGCAGTATAAATTTTTTTATGTCCTATCAACTCATTAATTTTTTTAACTTCACGAATGCTTCGCTTATCAGCCCAAATTATTGCTGGTCTGAGTATTTTCATCTCCTTACTGTAAGCTATAAGTCCATGCATTTGACCCGAGATTCCAATAGCTTTTACATTTTTAAGCGGAACTGTTAAAGCAATTTCTTTAAATAGATTGTGAAAAGTTTCAAACCAAAGCAGTGGATGCTCTTCTGCCCAACCTGGTTTAGGAGTGTCGATCGAAAGTTCTTTAGATTTTGTATCTAAAATGATTCCGGAATCTGATATGGCTGTTAATTTAAGTACAGTTGTACCTAAATCTAGACCCAAATAAATATTCTGATTCATATAATTAAATTTTCTTGCTAGATATTCAACTAAGAAACTTATATTTTCATATACTATCATACTCTTTGATAATGTCAACAAATTTTTCATTGTTAAGCTCAATTAATGCACATTTGTCTTATTGCGCACACCTGTTATAATAAACCCACATCATACAATTATTAGTCTATTTATTTCATGAAAAAAACAGCATTAGTCACCGGAATACTTGGTCAAGACGGTCCGTATTTGGCAAAGTTACTCCTTGAAAAAGATTATAAGGTCTATGGTCTCATACGTCGATACTCAAACCCCACATTTGAAAACCCTGAATATTTGGGAGTGCACGATCAAATCGAGTATGTTGACGGAGACTTGACCGATGAATCTTCGCTCATTAACGTTGTCAAGACCACACGACCCGATGAAGTATATAATCTTGCAGCTCAATCGTTTGTTGGCGCTTCATGGCAACAAGCAAAACTCACCACTGAGGTAAACGCTCTCGGAGTACTATCTCTTCTGAATGCGATCAAGTTTTTTTCACCTACCTCAAAATTTTATCAGGCTTCAACCTCTGAAATGTTTGGGCTTTCAAACGATGATGGTTATCAGGATGAAGATACCCCATTTCACCCACGAAGTCCTTACGGAATTTCAAAGGTATATGCTTACTGGATGACCGTCAATTTTAGAGAGTCATACAACATGTTTACCTGCAATGGTATATTGTTTAATCACGAATCTCCCCTGCGTGGAATACAATTTGTCACCCGTAAAATCACCGACGGCGTCGCAAAAATCAAGCTTGGACTTGCCGATGACATACATTTGGGCGACCTTGATCCAAAACGAGATTGGGGGTTTGCAGGAGACTATGTAGAGGCTATGTATCTGATGCTTCAAAAAGAAGAACCGGGAGATTATGTCATTGCAACAGGTCAAACACACAGTGTGCAGGATTTTGTCGAAGCTGCATTTACAGCGGTCGGGATTTCGGACTGGAAAAAACATGTGAAACTTGACCCTCGATTTCAACGTCCTGCCGAAGTTCCTCATCTTCGTGGACGAGTCGAAAAATCACAAGCAAGATTAGGATGGAAGCCAAAAGTCACCTTTGAAGAGCTCGTGAAGATGATGGTGAAGGCAGATATTGAGAGACTTGAGAAAAAAGAACATTAATGAATCTATGTCACATAACGCTGACCAAGACCTCACATCACAGCAACATCACCTCTCCTCTACTTCCTATGATCTTCGGATCACCAATCTGGCGCGGTTTATATATCGGTTAATTAGTAATTGTCATCCTGAGCAGAGCGAAGGATCCAGAAAATACATGGATTCTTCCCCCGCTGAGCGGGGTCAGAATGACAAAAAACCCACATTCTTTGACGTCGGAGCTGGCAATGGGCTTTTTCTGAAATTTTTCAAAGAAAAAGGATTTAATGTATCTGGCATAGAGCTTGAAAAAGAACTCGTTGCCAATATGAAAAAGGATCCAGATCTGAAAGGTGTGAACATATCACAAGGAGATATTACAAAAATTACTAACCCCCGGGGTTCGCAACAGTATGATGTGGTTTTGGCAAGCGATGTGATTGAACACATAGAAGACGACAAGAGGGCAATTCAAAATCTCTGGTCACATGTAGCACCGGGTGGCTTGATGGTCATCACGGTACCCGCTCACAGTCACCTCTATGGCAAGCGCGACAAGATGTGGGGACATTATCGCCGTTATGATGCCAAGGTACTTATAGATAGAATTAATGAGGTAATTAATACCACCCCCTCTCCCGATAAATCGGAAGAGACCCCTCCTTATAAAGGCGGGGAGTTAAAAAAAAATAAAGGTCTCCTCCTTAACAAGGAGGAGTACCCGGAGTCGAGTCAGACTCGACGAACGGGGGAGGTGGTCTTTGTCACCTTCTGGAACATAGTTGGCTATTTCATCTATTTTCTGTATGAAAAAATTCTGCATAAACCCATTAATGAGAACATGCGCTACAGCAATTCTCTGGTGAGTCGAACAATGAGAACTATTCTCGATAAAATTCTTCGACTTGAAGAGATGATTGGTGGTCTCCCCTTGGGTCTTACTTTGGTTGTGGGAGTGAGGAAGAAAGCTGGAGATATTTCCCAATAATCAAAAAGTGATAGAAGGAATACAAAATACTTGCAATTGCACCTCGGGCTCCTTCTTTATACATTTTCCAGATGAAATATTTTTGAATAAATTCTCGGAGTGGATTAAATACAAGTTTGAAATACAAAAGAATCATTGAGGGATGGGGATTGTTCTTGTAAAGCACGTCTGCTTCTCTGGTTGAGTAATGGTTAATTTTCCGAATGAAGTCTTTGATAGTCGGATGTGAGTTGTGAATGATATATCCTTTGAGATTTTTGATCTGTGGATTGTGAGTTATCACCCATGACCTCAGAAGAGGAATTTTCAAGAGAAACGAATTCCCTATGCCGTTTGAATGAATCCCAAAGCCTTCTGCAGTTTTTCCCGTATTATATTCAAATGATCCTTTTCGAAAGAGGCGTATGAATTTTTTATGCTTCTGATCGCATTTGTCAAATTTCTGCCCGAACTCAATATTGATAAATCCGGTTTGATACGTGTTCACTTCGGGGTCGGGGTCATTCATTGTTATCCTTTCAAGCTCTTGTTCCATCATCGTATCTGGTCGTTCATCGGCATCGAGAATCAATACCCATTCATGGCTAGCTTCCCGAATACCCCAGTTTTTATTGGTAAATACTATTCCTTTGGATTCACCTTTGTCTATCAATATTTTGCATCCTGCATTTCGGGCAATCTCCGCGCTCTGGTCAGTTGTTCGAAAATCTACGACCACGATCACTTCCTGTGCAAGGTTAGTCGCATACATCAAAAATGCGGGAAGATTTTGCTCTTCATTGAGTACTGCGGTGATCATGGTGAGGGGAAGTGGTTTCGATACTGATGCCATAGGTTGATTATACATGGAAGGTATTTTACAATGAATCTATTGTAAGAAACCTCTATGCGAATATGGAATAATAAAATTCTTCGTTTATTTCAGTCTGTACAAAAATACCAATATCTATTTTTGCCTACAGTTTTCCTACTTATGGTGTCCGTTTCATTTATCTTGTCCTTTCATAATGTTTCATTGTATGAGCCATCAAACGGATTTGATGGAAAAGGTCATCTGTATTACATCAAGTATGTGTATCAAAATTGGACTACCCCCACTCCAAACCTTGGGTGGGAGACACATCAGTCGCCATTGTATTATTTCATCGCCGCACTTGTCATGAAGCTTGCTGGTGGTTCATGGAAGATTGCACAATACACTAATATTTTCATTTTATGGATGATTATTGGTATGGCTGGTATTGGTTTTTGGAAGTTATTTAAAAATAAAAATCAAGTAATTATGGGAATGCTTGCACTTGCATCACTCCCTATGCTTCATATCTTTCCCCCAATGCTTGGCAATGAACTGTTTAGCACATTCTGGATCGTCTCAGCACTTGTTGCCCTTATCTTTTTAGTAAAAGAAACCATATTTAAACAGCAGGTATATTTTGCATTATTATTTATGGTTTGCTTTATTTTAGGATACTGGACGAAAATATCGATTGTCACCATCATTCCTGTTGCAATTATTGCAGGATTATTAGTACTGGTTACTAACAAAAAAAATCAGTTGAAGCTAAGTTTGATGGGAATCATCATTGGAACATTCATGGTACTATCAATTCTTCCCATCTTTCTTCGATCAC
>JAQBTX010000051.1 GCA_027624795.1 bacterium
AGATAGAAAAAAAGAAATTCGGTGAAGTTTTCACATCCATGAGTTTTATTAATAATGATATGTTAGGAGATTTAGAAGCATACTACAAAGAAAAATATATTAAAAACATCTTTGAAGATGAAACTTTAAAATGGGGTGATACAACCACAGGAATGGGAAACTTTCCAATTGCAATTTATTACAAGTTAATGGATGGATTGAAGAAGAAAATACCCAACAAGAAAGACCGCAAGAAACACATTTTAGAAAAGATGTTGTTTATGGCGGAATATAATAAGAAGAATTGTTATATCGTTAAACAAATCTTTAATATGAATAATGAGTTCAAACTCAATTTGTATGAAGGTGATTCTTTACAATTAGATATTCAAAAAGATTTTGGAATTAATAAGTTTGATATTATAATTGGTAATCCACCGTATAATGAAGAATTAAAATCAACAGGTGCAAAAGCATTATACAATAAGTTTGTTGAGTATTATATTGAAAAATGCGATTTACTATGTTTTGTAATTCCTTCAAGATGGTTTTCAGGCGGTAAAGGATTAGCTAGTTTTCGTAAAAATATGTTAGAAAGAACCGATATTGCATATATTAAGCACTTTGATAATGCTTCAAATATATTTGGAAAATCAGTTGAAATAAAAGGTGGCGTTAATTACTTTCTAAAAGATACTCATTATAATGGTGATTGTGAATTTAATGGCTCAATAACTAAATTAAATAATTATGATGTATTTGTTGATGGTAAGTTTCATGATCTTATTGATAAATTAGTATTGTTTGAATCAATCATACCATTATATAAAAGTCAAGATCATTATAAGATACAAACAAATGATAAACGATTAAAGACTGAACCCACAAAAGATACTATTAAATGTTATGTATCTCAACAAAAAGGGTTTGAAAAACATATAGAAAAATTAGAAATAGAAAAGGATATAACAAAATGGAAAGTTATTACAGCTAGAGCGAGTAGTGCGAACAACGATTGTTTTGGAAATACCTTTATTGGAAAGCCGAATGAAGTTCATACAAAAAGTTATATATCGTTCAATATTAATAGTGAAAATGAAGCAAAATCATTAGTAAGTTATATGAGATGTAGATTACCAAATTTTATGTTATATTTAAGAAAAAACTCTCAAGATATATGTGAATCAACTTGTAAATGGATACCATTACCTCTGCTAGATAGAGAATGGACAGATGAGGAAGTCTATAAACATTTCAAATTATCAGAAGATGATATTAAACTAATTAATGAAACCAAGATTGTTGGGTATAAGAATATTGTTAAACAACCAAAGAATAAACCCATATGGGTCTTGAAAATTAAATCGAATGTTGAAAAAGTTGCCAAACCAATTGTAGCTACAGATGTTAAGTTGAACACATCAAACTAATTGCAGTATAAGTTTATAAAAGACACACCAAATATAAATATACTAATATTTCTAAAGTTGCTTATAATAAATATGTAAAGAAAACATCAAGAATGACATTAAAATTATAAGGTCTCAAAAAATCAGCGTTTTAAATATGCACATATGTTAAAATGTTGTCCCTATCGGTATTTTAACATCACACATGAGTTGCTAAAGGTTGGTCTATCTGTGCCAAACTAAATGAACGGTATTGTTATACGAAATTTTATAATGGGATGCGCGAACTCTGAACTAAACTAGAAGGATAAATAAGAAATAAATAAATAAGACGAAATGGATTTTTTGCCCACACTGAGGATACTCTGATGAGTACCGCCACACACAGCAGATTGTCGATGGCCGGCCAGCAGCAATGACAATTCCTACGTGAGGGTGTTTTGTTTTTTTTTTTGGTTTTTTTTTTTTGGTTTTTTTTTTGGTTTTTTTTTTGGATTTTCTGTTTTGGTTTTTTTTTTGGGTCCATTATCTGATGCGAACACCTGACACTGGATTTTTGTTTTGGCTCGCGCAGAACCTTATAGTTTATTATTAGAGGTCATTCCGGACCCGTTTTATAATTAATACAAACCGAAGCATATATTAAAATGCACCAACCACATGGATTTGAGGTCCATATGATTAACACTGTCAGATATCTAGATTGGTTATCCAGATATCAGACAATCTTATTCATTAAGATAGAATAAATTTGCCATCAATTTTTTTTAACAAAGAATTCACAATACATTTATTATAATAATTCTCTGTTGAACACTCATATCTCTATATTTTTCTCTTACAACACTAAACGTCGCATCTTCTATTAAAAAATCAGAAATTGTTTCTGAGTTCTTTAACTTCTGATAAGTAACTAAACAAAAAGTAACCAAAGAGAAATAACGGTTATGAATTTTAATCGTCTTTCATTTGACGGAAGTTGTGTATTAGTATTATAATTGACTAAAATATAAACCGAAATTTACATCCTAATCAGATGCCAACTGTCTGGATTGAAGTCCAAACAATTGACAATCTAATTATTAGAAATAGATAAAAATTACTATCAATTTTTTTAATTACCAAATATGTCTTATTATTTTTTTTTTATAATGCAAGGATGAATAGCTTCGACAGGATTCGAACCTGCGACCTTTGGTTTATGAGACCAACACGCTGACCACTGCGCCACGAAGCTTATACTACGCCTTGACTTATACTTATAATACTTATAGATAAAAATTACTATCATTTTTTTTATCTTATTGATTTTAAATGTCCAGAAGTGAAAATTATATTTTCTACAATTGCATATTACATTCTAAAAATTGATAGTCACTTTTACAGTACATCCCAATCCCCATTTTATCAAACACATCTGATCTACACACACATACAGATACCACACAGAAACCACTATCATGTCTACATGTGAGAACTTCTGGAAGAAGTGGATACGCTCTTTTACAGAGAGCTGGTGCAACCCAGATAACGATGTCTTCTCAGGTCATCGCCAACACGAAATGACCTGCAATACCTCAAGTGGTATGAAGGCCATAGCCATGGCCTCTTTCCGATTATCTGTAGAGGGCAAGACTGTCTACGGCAAGAACATATCAACGTGAACATCATATTGTCACGTTGATATTGGCAGAGTATCACACACATCATCTCAGTGTAACCACATAGTTGACGTTGATATTATCTGAATATCTCACTCTGATGAATCATCTGGCATTATAACTTTTTATATAATATTATAAAAATTGATATTTACTTTTATCTAATACTGTTATATGTATTACCTGATCTTTTTACTCGCTATTTCTCTTACACTCTAAACACATTCTGAGCACTATCTGAAAATACTCTGCGACAACACAGATACATATCTCCTTTTACTGAGACCTCAAGGCCATCATGAACAAGGACTACCACCAACTCCGTACGTGCCGTGGCGCACCCACACGCTCACCGGTCAAGACTTTCGGTTGCCGCACTGGTCCTGTCCTGTACAAACCGGGTCAGTACGGTCCAATTCGGTACACTCCGGACCAGTTGACAGATGTCACTGCGACAAACATCTCTCAATTCCAGCGAATACAGCGACTTCAGCTTTTGGCCATCGTCATGTTTCAGTGACACCACCACCTGTCTCAGCGTAACCTCTGTATTGCGTTGATATTGTCTGAGTATCACACACTGCTCACATGATAATTTGTACATTTGTACATCTGGCAACTCTTATAAAAATACCATATATAGTGCTAAACTAAAAAATTGATGGTAAATTTAATCTATTTTACTTATATAAATTATCCAACCCTCATCCAGCCACAGCAACCGCCACAGCAACCGCCACAGCAACCGCCACAGCAACCGCCACAGCAACCGCACCATGGTCTGCACGTGCAAGCAGTGCGGCACCATCCGCCCAGTCTACAAGGCTGATTGCGGGTGGCGCACTGCCCCATGTACTTGCACCGGTGTTACCACTCTCTCTGCCAGAGGGGGTAAGAGAGCTGCCGCCGCAACCACTCCCCCAGAGGGGAGTGGCACCGCCATCGAGAGAGTAAGCCCGCGAGCTTCCCTGCGTGCCCGGCTGCTCGCCCTGACGTTTAACCCCGATGGGTCGCCGCTGGTCACCGCGCTCGGTTGTGGGTAGGTCTCACACCCCTGCAACCCTGCCTCAGTGTGACCTTCACGCTGATCTTGTCTGAGTATCACACACTGCTTACATGAGTATATGCCCCGCGCTGGCGCGGGGACATATGGCAACCTTTATAACTACTTACAAAAATTATATTTATTCGCTAACATATTTAACTTATAATTACTTACCTAATTTACATATTGTACTTTTTATAATATAAGGTAAATATTCTAGATTCCATTTAAAAACATTTATTTGTTAATTATTCTAATTCTGGTTCGGCTACAAGGGGAAACTAGTTTCCCCTTAAACCCCTTCTAGACAGGGATTGTTATAATCCCTTTGCAGGATTTGAACCTGCAACTTACGACTTAAGAGGAAGTGTTCTGTCATGCTGAGTTAAGGAGGTGGAATAGTTTCAAGTCGTTGGCAGACATAAAGGGGTATGAATAGGATTATAAAATACAATCTTTAAAAAAAATTTGATATTATTTATATCTACCTTATAAATATACTGTAATGAAAACGTTTATATTATCATGGCTATGTCATACAAACAAGCACTAATATCTAAAGAACCCTGTTTTTATCCTGTATCAATTAATACCGGACATATATCAAGTGATACATGGAAATCTTATACTCCTAAATCATCTATTGATATTAATTTAATATTAGAAGGTGACACTGATATTCAAATTAAACAACTTGTTTCACTTTTACAACAGGAAAAACGTGCACGGTTTTTAGCAGAAAGTAAACTTGCTTATCAGAGTGCTGTTATACATTTATCACATACCCGTTTCGCTAACAAATTTAAAGAATGGATGGATGAACTTGCCGAGTCTTCTACTACTATTACTGATCATTTCGCATGTGCTACTCCTAACAAATACGATCTTAAATTTAATAATGAACGAATTGTCTCAAATATTAATATTGGATCATGGTGGAAAACACCAATGGATCGTCGTAAATGGGATGGTAAAGGATACCCGGTTATTTCTAACCCTGCTGATCGTTGTAACATTAAATTTCAAACAATTCTACAATCTTACTTAGGACGATTGCGTGAACTTGCTTTATACGGAGATTTTGACACTAATCATGTTGATCAACTTACACGTGTTGCAGTTGCATTACGGGTTCGTATTACTTCTGATAATCACCCTGATGAATATCCGGCTATCTTTAAAATACACCAAATTTGGAATAATGCTAACCCTGGTATTATTCCACCTACATATCTCCCATTTGTACGATGGACCGAGTAGAAGTGGAAGTGGGGGGATTAATCCCCCCATAACCCCCCTTTTTCATGTATTTACATGATGTGGGGATTAATCACCCGTTTTTCATGTATTTACATGATGTGGGGGATTAATCACCCGTTTTTCATGTATTTACATGATGTGGGGGATTAATCACCCGTTTTTCAGTACTATATTGATTATTTAGATCTTTTTTTCAGTAATATATATTTGTTTATACGGTAGATACGGTAGATACGGTAGATACGGTAGATACGGTAGATACGGTAGATACGGTAGATACGGTAGATTAATGGAAAGTGAACAGGTTTGATTTATAATAGATCTTTTTTTCAGTAGTATTATTTTAAATTGCTCATTTTGTTATTTTAGGATTATAGTTATCCTAAAATAACTGCTAAAATTATAATAGTTATTACTTTATACTTAAAATATATTTTGTTATTACTCTTTACTCTTTT
>JAQBTX010000052.1 GCA_027624795.1 bacterium
TGTTATATTGTCAAATTCCTCAACTATTGTCAAGAGAACTATTCCGTAACAGATCTCTTTCGAAACATATGTAGCCCTATGAGTGCACCTGCTCCACCCATGAGGAGTAATACGATTGCTCCAACTAAGTAGAGTGGATTATTTCTTGACGATGTTTCTTCAATCTTTTGGATGGGTGAAACAGTTTGAATAGGTTGTGGAATGCCAGAAATGGGAGCTATTTTTTGTTGAGGAATAAATGATGGAGTGATCGTTCTACGGGGATTAGTAGACTCGGTAACATACTTTATGGGATCAACATTCTCTGAGCTTATAAATTCCTTATTTTGTAATAAAAACTGTGAAGTGGTTATCTCTGAAGTAACACCTGCAGATGAAGTATATGAAATGGTATAGGGAGATGTAGGAAGATATTCGGAAGTTATTCGGTAATACCCATTCTCATTTGCTGTAGCACTATGTACTGGGCGCTTTGCGAAAGGAATAAGTATATGTATGGTAGCATTTGGAAGAATTGTTCCTTCTGCGTCGTAGGCGTACCCTTCAATATATGCCACCATGGGTTCTATATTAAGTGAGGTTGAGTCTCCCTTTTCTTGTGCCTGCACTATACCTACTCCCAATACGTCTTGGATCCACACCAAGATGTCCTGCAGATTAATTGCATTCGTAAGTATATTTTGAGTTAAGTCCTGCTTGGTAAAATCTACCCGGAATCGTTGGCCACTGGCTAATTCTGATTGATCTATGTCAAATGAAAATACTCCGTATTTGTCTGGCCCTCCATTTGAGGATGTATATGATTTATATAAATTACATGTTTCAGTTGCAGAATTTGGTTGAACGCCACAAATATGTACATCAGTTTTCGCAAATGGATGACTGACCTGGCCATTAATGTTCACAATCTGAACCCCATTTTTGAGGACTGGCTCTTGATTTTGTGAAATGATTTGAATGTCATATACCTTACCAACTCCATCAATAGGCTGCAAAGGAATATCTCGGTGTTGGATGCTGCCTCTCTGTTTAATTACTGGGGAATCAGCATAATAAATGTCTGAATAGATTTGCGTTACATTGCTTCCCAGTGTTTGTTCAGCCTTTGACAAGAAATTATACCCGCCCAGAGTGGGTTGCAATTTGTAATCACCATCTTCAACTAAGAAACTAAATCCCCCATCTTTATATGAAGATTGTGGATTAACATTGATAGCGCTTCGAGATTGAGCATATGCTAAGCTGAACTCCTTTGTTCGTGGATCCATCTGAAGTAAGCTTACTTGAGCAAGCGCAATGGGTTCTAAAGATACTGCATCAAATATGCGACCATAGGGATCATACGTGAGCGTATCACATCCTCCTGGAGGTGGTGTAAATGGCGTTGGAGTGACAAATTGCAATGTTCCTTGTTGTTGACCACCGACACCGGCAGCTAAAGTGGGATTCACTCCAGGTTGAGCTACTGTTGGAGATGGGGTTGGAGTTGCCGATACAATCTGAAAAGCGGCATAAGTTCTGCTTGTATATTCAGGAACATATCCTTGCCATTCGACTATAGGAAGTCGTCCATTTGAGTCTGTCACAACTGGACCCCTTTCATCTTGACTTGCTGTTCTGGTTAGAGCCACCTGAAGGGTTTTTGCTTCTGCCACGCTTGTATAGTTGGTATTATTACTGTAATAAACCGTATACCCAGGCCAGTTCCCTCCATTTCCATCCGGATCAGGATACAGGTAATACAATGAGAGTTCATCTCTTAATATTTTATAGTGATCACATATATCTCTCGTATCGTTTTCATTGCCACAAAATAACATTTTGTCAAGCCTGCTACTTCCCGTAGTACAAATGTTGCCCTTGCTTGTTAGGACACACTCTGTAACATATGTATTAACGTTAGGATCAAGCGGAGTTGTGCTAAAAACTCTTGATCTGTGGGGGTAGATGTCATGCTCGTCAGAGCTTGTAGATTTGCAAAAATCATTATCGGTGTGTGCGGTTGAATCTGAACACAATACTGCATTTATACATCCATATACTTTAAGATTTGCATTATTTACCACCGGATCCTGTGCCGACACAACTGAAACAAATACTCCAATAAAAAGAGATAATGAAATGAGAGTTGATTTAAAAATATGCGGCGATAACACTACCATTATGATGTCATATTGACTCTGTGTTGTCAACGGACTAGATATATACTACCATGAATACATGGGGAGAATTTACTCTTATATATTACTACTGGTTATTGTTCTTTCGGCACTATTGAGCTTTGCTCCTTCTATTCAAGCCCAAACGACTCTTTATGAATTTGATAAGGAACCTATTGAGTGTAATCGAAATGCACCAACATTAAGTTGTCCAACTGACTTATTGAGCGTATATCAAACGAAAGGTGAGAGTTGTGCAACAGATTTTACCATATTTAAAGCGGATCCCATCGGAACGCATTTCTGGGTAGAAGACCCGGCAATCACTGCCCAGGGACAAGCAGATGAGCGAGCTCGACAATTTGTGTATTGGGTACTAAACACCAATGTCATAGATGAAGCGCCAGTACTTCGCACTATTTGGACGGTTTCAAGCACCGTTGCACTGTTTGGAATTGTGCTTGTCGCGGCAATTTTTGGCATAGGGTACATAGTTTCACAAAGAACTGATTACGATTTTAAAATCCGCATCCGTCCGACCATAACCAAAATCGGACTCATGCTTTTGTATACCGTTCTTTCAGCCGCACTCATATTCACCATAATTCAATTCTCAGAAGTGCTCATGCAGTTCTTTTACGAAAATTTGGGTGGTAAGGACTTATTTAACATATATTTTGTCAATCCCAGCAATGCAAATCTATTGGGAGGAACTGAAGAAAGCTACAAACAATTTGTAGGCTGTCGCGACTTAAATATACGAGTTCAGGAGGCTGCCAACGCAGAGATATTTTTGTTGAAACTCACCAATGTAACATACTACGTGATGGGAATCATGCTCTTACTTCGTAAAATATTGTTGTGGTTTTTGCTTTTTGTTTCACCCTTCTTGGCACTTCTTATGCCCTTTGTCTTTATAAGAAACACCGGCTGGATATGGATTGGAGTCTTTTTCCAATGGCTCTTTTATGGTCCGCTTGTGGCGCTCTTTTTAGGAGCTATGAGTAAGATCTGGGCTGAAGGAATTCCCTTTAGCTTCGACTTTTCACGAGCAGGTGACATGGTGGGTTATGTATACCCAACGGCAATAAATATTGTCTATGGAGGCCCTGGCCAGCGAATTGGTATAGCAGACACTCCCATAGGCGCACTCAATAATGGAAATTACATCGACACATTTGCTGAATATATCATAACTCTTATTATGCTCTGGGCCGTAGTGTTCTTCCCCTGGTGGCTGCTTCGCATATTCAGAGACTATTGTTGTGAAGGAATATATGCTATGAAAAATGCTCTGATGCGTCTTTACGATCACATGCGAAATCCTGTTCCCCCTGGCGGTCCCAGTAGCCCAAGTAGCCCAACCATGCCGACTCTTAAGCTTGATACCACTATTCCGATGTCAACAAATGTAAATGTGGCTCTTGGATCCATGAATCAGATTCGTAAATCACAAACCACTGAAATTGTGAAAAATATGAATATGCAAGCTTCCAAACTGACCGATATTGCTCGGTTTGAAACCAACAAGCAACTGAATCAAACGGTCAATCAACACCTTACTTATTTGGCAAATCCAGTGAAAGCTCAACAATCGAACCAGCGTCAACAATATATGCAACTTCGTTCAGAGCTTTTTAATCGCACCATTAAGCAAGATTCGGTAGCGCGAACTATTTTGGCTTCAACATCCACTTCAGCATCTGAGCGTGCTGCGATACATAAATCACTTATGCAGTCTATGCCACAGGCAGCAAGTATGAGTCAGATTCTGACCCAAACCACATCAATACCAAAAGAAAGTATTTCTCATATTACTAATACATATATAACAAGCATCGTAAACAACAATTCAATGGTTTCCTCAATTGCTCAAACTACGGGCGTTACCGAACAGAATGTAACATCAATATTAAAGTCATACTCTTCACAACAATCTAAGCCTATTACAACTATTGTGAAAGCCATCACGTCAGAAACCAATACAAGCGCCAAAGAAGTAAACTCGGTCCTTCGTCAAGTAAACAATCTAAGCAATCAGTCACGTATTATGAGCATGGTCACCGAGAGACAACAAGTTTCTAAAGAGGTTGTATCTAAAATCCTCAATTCGGTAAAAACAATCACGCAATCTTCAGCATCTCACACAACTAGCCTCGCACAACAAATGAATACCGATGAAAAGACAATTACGTCTATTGCATCTTCTGCCTATGAATCAATCTCTAAAGATAGCTCAAAGCTGCAAACTGTTGCAACAAGCTCATCTACCGATTCGTCATTGGTGCAAAAAGTAATTACATCGTACGTACAACATATTAATGAGCCCCGTGAAAGACTGATTTCTACCGTCTCGGAACAAATCCACACTTCTCAGGAAAATATAAAGCACATTATGGAGCAGGCTTCTCAAACCGTTCAATCATCACCCATTGTGGAAAATCTTGCTCAAACTCACCACATGACACAAGAACAAGTTGTCGCGATTATTACTCCTCCTGTGAAGGTTTCGGTGAGCGAAATGAGCTCTGCAGAGCATCAACAATCAACAGAAATAAAGACGTCCCCTGCATCAGTGTCTTCCACCATAGCTTCTACCAATAACCTTGATGAGACTACTTCAAATAATGTACTAAAGAGTCTTGTTCAAATCAGTGTTCATAACGAAGCATTTGTTCAGAATCTTGCCAAGGAAACAAACCTCAAAGAACAACAGATTACCAATGCGCTCACCACTTATGCGGCAAATATCAATAAACCACAAGAGACCATTATTACTACTATCAACCAAGCTGCCGGCATAGCAAAACAAGATATCCCTACCATTCTAATGGCATTTGCAAATAGTGTTTCTACTACAGATGACATCATAGCGCAGGTCGCCAAACAAGAGAATGTTTCTGAAGACCAAGTCAGTAAGCTTATGGACACTCAAGTAGAGCTTACCAGTGAACCAGAGAAACATATAGAAAAGACCATTACTATTCCTCAAAGCATATCTCTGGAAGATTATGAAGAAGTGAAAGAAATGTGGATCAAGCATTATGAAGAGAGTGAAGTTCCGGTTTCAGATTCAATAAAAACTCGCCATGATTGGCTCGATCATGAGATTGTATATATCACCAACACACTTAATAAAATCATGTCAGAAGACGAAAAACTTCAGCAGGATGGATTGGATGAATTAGGCTTTCTGCTTCCGATATTCCTCATAAATAGCCTGAGCGGAGAGGAATTATTAGTGTATTTGAAAGCAAAACTGGAAGCGGCAAAAACAGTATTGAAAGTATTGGATTCCAAAGAATCTGTACGAAAAGAGCTCAAAGAAGACGAAGAAGAGGAAGTACTCGTAGATGTAAATCGGGAAGAAGCCAAGATAGAAGCTCAACCACTTCATATGGAAGTTGATGATGCACCAGCGCCTCAAAGTATTGAGGACCGAGTCAAGCTAATTCAACAGAAGCTTGAAACTCAAGCTGAAAAATGACGTCATAACTGGTAGAATACCTTCATCATGCACTATTATTCCGAAGAGCAATTTATAGCGCAGGTAGATGAGAACGACACAATCATTAAACCTATCGAGCGATGGGAAGCCCACAAAAAAGGTATTCTCCACCGCGCACTTACTATTACCGTACAGCTTG
>JAQBTX010000006.1 GCA_027624795.1 bacterium
ACGGCTCATACTTCCTTATTATTTATATTTAATAGCACTTTTCGGTACTCTTTTTATTATTGACCCTTCCTCGTTGTCTGCCGATATGGTAATCAAAAAATTCCTCCTCTTCCAAGGACGCGACTTAAGCTGGTTAGTAGTACTCTTTATAATCTTTATTCCTTTATTTTCATTTTTGGAATATGCATATCAAAAAAATCGCATGCTATTTAAGCTCATTGGTACAATAGCCCTCATATCATCGATCTTTTTGCTGACCAATACTGTTGATGTACCCTTTCGCTGGGTGATGTGGATCCCGTGGATGGTGTATTTAATTTTTACTCTTTTCTATGCTAAAGGATTACTTTCTCATAAAATGGTGGGTTTGCTTCTTGTCTTGAGTGCATTGACTTTTTTTGTAACACGAGGGGTGTTGATAGAAACAGACCACACATTAACACTTACTGAAAATAAGTATCCGCCAAATATCTTTTATCTTTCTTACGGTATATTCTGGACCATACTCTTATATGAGCTCCATTCATTTCTTGATACTCGCAATGTGATTCCCATTACAGTACGAAAGAGTTTTGATTTTTTGAGTACTTATGCATATTCATTATTTTTTATTCATTTTTGGTATGTGGTTATTCTTCAAAAAGTAATTGATTACAAAATGCTTGAATGGTGGGGATTTTTTGGAGTAGTGCTAGGGGCTTCGATTGTTACTCAGGTAGCAATCAACAAAACAAGAAAGCTGATCTTATAGTAAAAGGGTCTGTCCCTAATTTAGGGACAGACCCTAAAAAAACTGTTTACTTTCTTTCTACGTTAAAAAGAGGTCCTACGATCTGAATATTTGCAGGGGCACGAAGATTGAATCGATCTTTAAACTCACCGGAAGAAAAGCCTTCGCCATTAATGGTTACGGTGGTAGATTTTCCCGAACCAAAATCTGCTGAAACTGAAATGCTTGAAACGCTCTCTAAGGGTGAGCCTCCTTTGTTTCGAAGCTCTTGTTTTACTTTATCGGGACTCCAGGTCTCTTTCCCTGCTGGATTTGGCTTATCGAGTTGATATAAATTCTCAGCAGTACTTGAATCTCGCTTTACCAACATGAGAGTATTTACAATATCAGCCACTTCTTCTGATTTGAGCCATGCGGTATTTGCATATTCACTTCGATATCCCCAATCGCAGTAAAACCATGGAGACTCTTTGTCATATGCACGGTCATTGAGCTCGCTAAAACTTCCGGGGTTGCCGTCACGTCCATCAAATTTGCTAATGTTTAAGATGTATCCTCCATGGGTAGATGCATATTCGGTAAAGCCTGGACTTCCGCCATCCATCAAAACCCACCCCGCAGTATCATTTACTGCCTGCTCCCAGTTTCCTCCCTTTACTTCTGGTTTAAATACCTGACAGGCTTCGGTTGTACAAATTGACCCAATACGATTCATCTTATTAAGAGCATATGTTCGAGCAGCAACAGCTTGGGCTTTAAGTGCTGCCATGCCCCCTTGGTCACCCCAGCTATTGGGGACCTCATAAATTCTTTTTACATAATCTTCTATAGTAAAGGTCTTGTGGCCATCTACATTTACAGGGGTGTTTTGGTCATATCCTGTGTTAAGAGACATGCCAGGATAATATTCGCTTAAGATTTGCTCAGGAGATTGTCCGGCTTTTGCTCTTCCCAAAGCTCCATATTGGTTTAAGCCATTTCGATGAGGGGCGCCATAGGTAAAAAAGGCAATGGCTGAAGAAAACCCAGGATTTATACCTCTGTCGTCAGAGCATCCCCGCGCAGATGTGCCCGCAGAACGGGGAATATTTAAGCTAGAAAGTCGTTGAGAAAGTATTTCTTGTTGCCTCGCTGAAAGTGAAACAATCTCATTTTTAAGTTCCTGTTGATATTTTTTAGCGCTAAGAACCTCCCCCTCTAAGAATGATGATTGTTTGTCTATTTGCTCCTTTATGGGAATAAGTCTCTCTTTTTCATCTTCGAGCTTTAATTTCTTTTTTTCAATATCTTTTACCAACAACACCACTCGTACGATTGTCCTTTTATCATCGTCGAGTAAATTTTGCTGATAGGAATAGTGCTTGAGCGATGTGTTGAAATTATCACTTACCAATAGCTCTATAAGTGCATCCTTTGCCTTATATTGTTGTTTGTAGAGTGATGCAATTCGCTCATCTAAAATGGCTTTTTGTGAAACAAGACGTTCTTCGCCACTTATAATTTCTGCTTCTTTTTTTATGATTCCTTGTTCGATGGCCAAAACAGATGCTTTGATACTTGCAATTTGCGCGTTAAGTCCAGCAAGTTGTTGCTCGTTTATTTCTGTTGCATTTTGCGAGCCCTGAAGATCGGTGTTGAGCTTTGATAATTTTGCATTAATATCTTCAAGTTCATCTGCGCGTACTGCACTTGGAGAAATGAGTATAGTAAATAATAGTATGACAATAGTGGCGTGAGTAAAGAATCTGAAGTGCATGATTTAATTATAGTTTATACTAATAGGTATTATGAAGCTTCTGACATCTTTATTACTCTATGTTGGTCTATTTCTTATAATAATTATAGGTGCTCCCGTGGTTTTATCCGCGAAACCTACTCATCTCCAGATGTCTTGCGCTGGAGCTGGTACTGCAACCTTTTCTTGGACCGGAGTAAGTGGAGTAAATGATTATATTTTGCGCATTAGTAATGAACCAGCAGGAGATTGGTTTAATGGTGCAGCTGGTGACCAATGGGTTTGCGTCCAGGGAACCTCTGCAACCAGAGCTATTATTCCTGGCTCACCATATGAAAAATGGAGTGTAGAACCTTCAAATGCTGGTTGTACGAGCCGGACAAGTCAGGTTTCAGCCCCCAGGTTTCGTTGTGATTCAACAAGTTTTAATTGTACAGCCCCTGGTGTAAGGTGCATCGAATGCGATGCATGTGGATATTGTTTGGGAAAACCTGCTCCAGGGAATTGGGAAAAGTGTAGTGCGTGCATATACCCAGGCGCTAGTAGTGACCCGACTTACAATAACACTTTAGCAGTTGATCCTGATCCGGGAGTAAATAAGCCATATAGACAACCTGCCAAGGGAAAATATTTTACTCAACTTGGTTGCATAGATACAAACCTATCTTCCTTTCAAGACGCACGGGCTGCTGGGGGTGTGCTTAATTTTATTCTTAGTAAAGTCATATTCCCCATTACCGGCATCCTTGCTTTTATGAGTATTATATATGGCGCATTTCTTTTGGCTACATCACAAGACGATCAGTTGCAAATTCAGAGGGGACGTCGGTTTATTTATGGAGGCATTGTTGGAGCAATCTTTACCTTTAGTGTGGTGCTTATTATAAACACGATTGGAACAGATATACTAAAGATTCCAGGATTCAGTCGATAATAAAAACTACAATATGTAAATAAGAAGAATAATCACACCTCCCCATAATGCTATGGTTACTAGTAGGGGTTTGTCTGTTGTTATAATTTTCTCTGGTCGCTCTCCTTCTTCATGTTCATACAACAACTGTGCATAACGCGAAATTCCATACACTACAAAAGGAATCGTAATCATCATGAGCTTACGTGCTTCTAGTGATGATGAAAGTCCAGGGATTGATCGTATGATATTTTGCTTTTCACACTCGGCAATCTCTTTAGAATTTCGATATAGGTTTCTACACAAACTGCTACCTTCATTGTCAATCTTTTGCTGTGATGGGTCAATATAAAGGGTGTAGGCAAAAAGTGCATACGACACAATAGTCAGTGTGGCAAATGTAGTTGAAAGAAAATACAACATGTGGTTTTTATATCGAAAAAGTGACTCTCTTGTTTTACTCCCTTGGGTGACAAGTTCAGCATGACGCTTAATAGTGGCCATAAAAAGAGATATAAAAAATATGGTAAGAAGAAGCCATATAGGAATGTGGTACCCCGTTGCAACTACTCCCGCAAGTGCTCGTAATACAAATGAAAGAGATATGGTAAAAATGTCGATGATTGGAAATTTTTTAAGATAGAGTGAATAATAAAAATGAAGAAGAAGGAATATGAGAGAAAGTAAAAAGAGAGAAAATGAAAACATAAGCGCCAATAATAGAGATGCTATGGTAAGAAGAAATACAATAAACGTTGCCTGCGGTATGCTTATAGATCCAGATGCAAGAGGGCGAAATTTTTTGATAGGGTGCTTTTGGTCATATTGGTAATCTATGATGTCATTTAGCACATAAGAGGTGGATGACAACAAGCAAAATATGAAAAAAGCATATAGTGATGCCTGTATAAGAACGAGGTCAAAGAGTTTCCCTGCAAACAATAATGCTGCAAATATGATGAGGTTTTTTATCCATTGATTTACGCGCAAAGCCCGCGCGTATATATAGAAAGTTTTTCTCATGGGTTCAATTGGTTAGATTATACACTATTTGATACTTACTAAATGACACGAAGTAATCTGAAAAATAAGAAACTTATGAAGTAAAACAAGACAACCTGAAATATAGAAAGATAGAGGGTAAGAAAAAGAGTGATTATAGCAAGAATAAAAAACGCTTCATTATGAATGGCGGGTAATAATCCTTTAGTGAGAAGCATAAGTATTGATATGGTGAGAAGTGCTTGTGGCTCAAACCACCACAATTCCCACCCCAATATCATGGCAAGTCCCAAGAGAACTGCCGCAAGGATAAGAAATATCTCTTTAGTATCGAAAAAGAATGGTCCAAAATACATATAATTATTCTACAGGGGTATGTAAACTTTTACTACTCTTCCATCACTTAAGGTAACACTATGAACTTGGAGTTGCGTTCCTTTATCTATTCGCACGATGGTCTTGCCTGTTTCTGGGTGTTCTGCTGCATACACGCCTGTTTTGATCGGAGTGTAATTCAACCCTTCAACAGATTTTACTTGCTGAATCTTTGCAGTTTGCACTATATTATTTCGCGCGTCACTATCTGTGGGATTTTGTATGAAAGCCATCACGCTTGCGGGAATAGCGCGCAAATTCCCCGCTAAATTGGGGTTAAGTTGTGGAGTGTTTGCCACAAATACGTGGGGTGACCCATAGGAGGCAAAGATAAAAGCAATTGCCATGCCGACTACTATCATGATTCGTTTATATCTATTCATATTTGTTGTTGTGGTGGTGTAATCATAATACATTCCTGAACACCATTTATACCTACGCCTTGTGCTGCACTTGCTAGTGTGCTGCCATCACATGTAGGAAGGTATACGGTATCTGAAACTGTAATAACTATTGGTGTTGCGCTTGTTGCTGCTGTTGCGATTGGGGTGGGTGAAGGAGTAGCTCCTGGATTGGAAGTTGGTGTGGGGGCTGATGTTGTTCCTGGCGCCGTTGTGGCGGTTGGTGCAGCCCCTTGTGTTATTGGAGCGCAAGAAATAGTTCCATTAGAATTGGAGCAATTATATGCTTTCTCATAGCAGATCGAGTTGTTATTCCTTTCAATTTCTATATAAAAATCACGTGATGCTCCATCGGCAATTTCAATCGAAGAAAAATTACCAATCGATGTATCTGCCCAAAAAGTGGAATTAAATGCAGGGCCTTCAATATGGGTGCCTTTATTTCCTAATATGTCAGCGCGTGCTACTTTTGGACCAAGATCGCTAGATTTATTCATTTTTACTTCAAATTTTGATATGTTATTGTTGGTCACCTCTACATATAGTCCAGTTGCTGAGCAGGTTTGATTTGCAGCTTGTGGGTTGGTTGCCGCCGTTGTGGGATTTGTCCCACCGCCTCCCCCATCATTACCCCCACCTCCAGAATTGTTCCCGGCAAATAAAGCTATTACAGTACTTGCTGGAATGGTTGCTGTTGTCACACATGTTGGTTTTTTAAAACTATATGTGACGATTTTAAGGGTTTTACTTGAATCAATGGTGTCGACATATTTATATAGGGGCACGCTTCCAACACCATTACTATTCCACACCCAGTTTATTGCGCTTGCTGGACCTCCTTTGGGGTCTTGTGCGGCTATTAATATATCGTCAGCCCCCCCGTCGTTTGGATTGTCATCTTGGATAATTGCACAGACATATTCTTTTTCCTTTTGGGGAACTGTTACTTGACACACTGGTAATGTGGTTTGGAGAAAATGATTACTACCAGAAACAAAAGTGGGGGTTCCTAAGGGACAAGCTGTTTCACCGGCTCGGGTTTCAGTAGTCTGAATTTCTTTATTGAGGGTAGTAGTTACAAGTGTAGCCACGGCAAGAATGGCGAAAGTAGTAAGAATAACAACGGTAGATATCTCTCCTTGTTTGACATTCATAGATACCATCATTATAGACACAGTTACGAACGATCACAACTATTAACTAGTATAATGAGATATGCGACCCTACCTCATTGTTCCGCAACTTATCGAACAACCCACATGGGGAGGAGACTATATAGTTCATTTAAAAGGTTGGGATGATTTGAAAAAGATCAAGGTCGGCAAAATTGGTCAAAGCTACGAGTTGTCTGGCTCATCGCTTTTAGCAACCAATATTATTAGTAGTGACGATCTGGGACTCTACAAACCCAACACTACTACTCCACTTGAGTCGGTTTTGGAACCAGATGAACACATGCCGCTTCTTATTAAATTAAATCAAGCACGAGGTAATTCGTTTCAGCTCCATATTAAACCAGGTGAGAAAAATGATGTGTGGAAAGCCAAACCTGAGTCGTGGTACTTTTTGGAAAAAGGGTGTGTAACTTTAGGGCTTAATCCCAAAACTTCCACAGAAGATTATAAAAAGGCCTGCCAAACTATAGAATCGTTTATGAAAAATCTATCTTCTCAAATAAAAAGCAAGTCACTTGCATTAAATGATGCACGGCTTCAAGCTAATTTATTTATACAAAAACTAAACCCATGGCAGTATGTTAATCTCTATAAGGTTGATCAGTTTAGCCTTATTGATCTATCTATGGGCGCTATTCATCACTCGTGGGAAGAAGATCCAGATAATAATGTGGGAAATGTGGTGTATGAGGTGCAACTGGATGTAAGTGATGACGAATCGACTATGAGATCGTTTGACCAAGGGAAGATAAAAGATGATGGAAGTATACGCCCCATAACTATTGATGACTATTTTACTCACATAGACGCAGCCCCCGAACACAACACTCTTGATTACTTAGCGCGCACCCCACAAGAAGAATTATTGCTCGCAACAGAGTTCTATGTATTGAATCGGATGGAAATAACAAGTAAACGATCTATTCAAATGAAGGATTTGTGGCATCATGTATATGTACAAAACGGAACAATAAGCCTTGTGGGAGCTGGAAGAACGCTTCATATCACTAAGGGCCATTCATGTTTTATTCCATCTGGCGTAAGTAACTATACTGTATCATCAACTAATGCAACGATATTAATTACTCATTTACCACAATGAAATTCTCATATCAAAACACTGCTCGAATAGTTGAAGATGAATTAATAAAAACAATAAATTCTCTTTCTGATTATCAGTCACACTTGAAAGATGTAGTAGCTACTAGAGGATATGACGCTGATGAGGCTTCCATGAATCTTCCATCAGATGTTAAGCTTATCCAAAGTGTAATGCAGATAGTTGACAAAAAGAAATCAGACAATCTCAAATACATTATTATCATAGGTATTGGTGGATCAAATTTAGGAACAAAAGCCATATATGACGGGCTTTATGGATATTACGACGTGTTGCGGACTGATCGATTTCCCAAAATGATATTTTTAGATACTCAAGATACTGATGTGTTATCAAATCTTTCTTCACTCCTCTCTTCCCTATCTGATCCTAATGAAATCATCATAAACGCCATCAGCAAATCGGGTGGCACCACCGAAACCATGGCAAATTTTGAGGTGGTCTTTGGTATGTTGAAAGATCGCTTCTCCTCTATCGCCAACCGGATTGTATTTACTACTGATGAGAATTCTAAATTTGATTTAGCGGGAAAAAATAATTCCATTGATGTTCTCTATCTTCCTCAAAAAGTTGGTGGCCGGTATTCAATCTTTTCTTCAGTTGGCTTGTTCCCTCTTGCTTTGTTGGGGGTTGATATTGAAAAAATGATGAGCAGTGCGGTAAAAATGCGGGATTTATGCGTTAATTCGGAAGGTTTAGAAAATATAGCGCTTGTTTCGGCAAGTATACTATTTATACTGTCACAACAAGGAAAAAATATCAATGACAATTTTATTTTTGCACCACAACTTGAATCTATGGGTAAGTGGTACCGACAACTCATGGGGGAGAGTGTTGGAAAAGATGGAAAGGGGATAACTCCAACCGTATCTATTGGGTCAACCGATTTACATTCAGTAGGGCAGTTGTACTTGGGCGGTCCTAAAGATAAAATAACCACATTTATTTACATAAAGCCGACTGATGGGGGAGTCATAGTTCCTCAACAAGCATATTTGGGACTTATTGAAATGATTCAAGGAAAATCCATCTCATCTATTATGCAAGCTATAGTACAGGGAACTAAAAAGGCATATGAAAACCAAAATCTACCATTTATGGAAATTGAACTCGATGAGATTTCTGTGTCTGAAATTGCTGCATTTATGCAGTTTAAAATGATCGAGATGATGTATTTGGGCAAACTCTTTGGGGTAAACACCTTCGATCAGCCGCATGTGGAGCTATATAAAACAGAGACAAAGAGAATATTAGAAGAATCATTGAAAGAAACCATGGAGATAATGTCCGATCCCACACTTATGGCGGCAATACAAGAAGGTGAGGCGGAGATAAAAGCCGGTAAAGGAATTTCTTGGGAAGACGTCAAAAAAGAATTGGATTTAGAATAAATGTACAAGATTGTTGTTTCTCCAAAAGCAATTAAAGAGCTGAAAATTATTAAAAAACTTCATAGGGAGGCATTTAAAAAGACGCTTGAAGCGCTTATGGAAAATCCTTATGATGGCAAACCACTTAGTAAAGAAATGCTTGGGAAATACTCATATCGCGTAGGGGTTTATAGAATTATCTACTCAGTTAATAAGAAGGATAGAATGATCAATGTAATAACGGCGGGCCACAGAGGCATCGTATATCAGTAAACTATCTTTTCCTCGCCAAACACGAAATCCATTCCACTTCTGAGCGACCAACTTTAGGTTGTTCGTCTTTTTCGTTATATTGCTCTATTTTTGAAACCTGAAACCCAGAAACCTTCATAAGACTTCTCACTTCATCGAGCGTAAAAAATTGAAAGAATCTGTCGTGTTTAGAGAGGCTATCGTTAACTATTTTAAATTTATTACTATCTATTTGGGCTTTCACATTAACATATAATGTGCCATTACCTTTTAATATGCGATAAAATTCCTTTAATGCTTTCTTGACTTCGTTTATTGTTTCAAAATGAAGAAGAGAGGCATTTGCCCAAACTCCATCAAACAACTCATCTTCAAATGGGAGGTTTAAAAAGCTTCCTGTTATAAATGTTCCGGTAGGTGCATGTTCTTTCGCTTTTTGGACAAACTCATCAACAAGATCGATTCCAATTACTTCAAGACCTTCTTCTAATAAATACTTACTGTCTCTTCCTGCTGCACAACCCGCATCAAGAACTAATCCACCCTTAGGTAGTTGCTTTGTAAAAAAAGAAAGTTTATTGGTCTTTTGAAATTGATAATAGCCCAGTGTATATTTTTGAATATTGTTTCGATACCAGTCAATAGTGTCTTTAAATCCTGCTACTTTCATGGTGGCTATAAATCTATTAACTGAGCAGTGTTGTCGGAGCTATTATATATAGCAAGACTTGCGCCTTTCACATTGGGGGCGGTTTCTGGCATAAAAGTGCCCGGATTCACAGAAAGAGTTTTTCCAATAATTTTGATTTCTTTTATGTGATTGTGTCCATGAAGCACCACATCATACATCTGAGATTTTAAGAGTGCGTCAACAATCTCTTCATAGTCTCCGTGGAAAACAGCAATTTTTCTGTTATCTATTTCAGTTGATATGAATCGATCCTCATACTTAATATTAATACCATACAGCTTCGCCCGTTCAATGTGGCGAAACTTGTCTCCGTCATTATTGCCAAATACTCCATAAATAGGACAGTGAAGGTCTTTGTAATAAGCTAGACTAAAAGGAGAAACCCAATCACCACAGTGGAATACAAGCTCTACTTTATTATCACTAAGGACTTGTACGGCTTTTTTAATGTTCTCTATTTGATCGTGCGTATCAGAAATGATTCCAATTTTCATACTTTAATTATACTAAAAGCTCATAATGATTTTAGGGTCGATGCTTTTTCCCCGCATATATTCCGCACTATTCCTGCAGGTTTTTACTGTTTTGTTTGTGGTTCCTTTTCTGGAGAAATATATTCGTGGATAATGGTTTCTACAAATAAAAATATGGGGATTCCTAAAAGAACACCAAGCACGCCACCGAGTCTTCCTCCAACTAATAAGACGATGAGAGTAACAATGGGGTTTATACCTACCGCGCGCTTCATAATCATGGGAACAATCACATTGTTTTCAAGTTGTTGAATAATGATGTAGAGTGCGAATGCTGAAAAACCAGTAAAGTATGATGTGCTAAATCCAAGTATTATGGCTGGAATTGCCGATATGGTTGGCCCAAAGTTTGGTACAACTTCTAAAAGCCCTGCAAGTACAGCGAGGGGGAGCGCATATTTTACTCCTATGATAGTGAGTCCAATATAGGTTAATGTGCCAACCACGGTCATGAGTGTTACTTCTCCCCAAAACCATGACGACATGCGCTTTTCTGCAGTAGCTATGGTTCTTACTATTTTTATTGCTTTTCTGGGTTCAAAATATCTATGGAGTACCGCGCTTATCATGTTTTCTTCAAGAAGAAGGTACAGGCCAAAAAAGAGTGTCGCCATAACAAAAAGAACGTTTGAGAAGATAAGTGTTATAAGTCCAAATATATTATTGGTTGCATCAGGAATAAAGCGACCTAGTTCATTGAAATTAATAAGTTCTGGAGCTTGAGGAGAAATATCTTGAATGATATAGGGGAGTGATCGAATGAGGTTTGTGGTTTCTACAATTATGGGGGGGATAATGAGCCAGATAAGGGAAAGGAATATGAGAATAAAAAGAAGATATGTTATACCAGCTGCAAGAGCACGGGGTATATTTCTAGCTACGAGCTTTGCAACAGCTGGCCGCATAGCACTCATAAGAATAAATCCGATAAGAAGTGAGAATAATAAATCCTTCATGATCCAAATTCCATAGAGAACGAGGGGGATAAGAGTAAACAGAAACACCGAGCGAGGTGAGATGGTGATGTGTATTGGGTCGCTGCTTTTCATGGTCATTTTATTATACAGTACGCCGTTATTCTTGTGTACGCACTGGCATGATGATATGAGTATATGTTTTATCTTTTGAGGACTTAAATACTATTGGGGCGTCGGGTCGAAGTATTTCTATAATTATTTCTTCACCATCGACGCTATTTAGGAAGTCGAGTACGTAGCGGTAGTTGAATGAAACCTTTTGTGGCGGCCCTTCGATCGTTACATCTTGTGTGGTTGTATTTTCATCATTTGCTTCTTTCTTGGGTGATATCCGAAGCATACTGTCTCCAAAATCATACTGTACTACATATGAATAGTCCCGTGCAAAAACAGAAATGAGTTTTGTGTTTCGAATAAGTTCATCTTTTTGTAACACAATCGTTGTTACCTTACTATCTGGAAGCACGCGCTCGTAGGGAGGGAATTCTCCATCGATGAGGCTGGTATAGAAATCCATTTGATTATCTGATAGACGCACCACCCGCTCTTTTTTAGAGAAAGAAAAAGTAACAGATTTACTTTCTTTAATATATCCACTTACTTTTCTAAGAAAGTCTGCGGGAATTATCATAGATGGGATGGTCCCCGTTTGTTTTTCTTTCACTATAGAGAGTCTGAACCCATCAGTTGTAACAAAAACGACCGCTCCCTCTTCTGAAACAACATTCACTCCGGTAAGTACCGGGCGGGCGTCATCTGATGACGCAGCAAATAGGAGTTTTGAAAGATTTTTACTTATAAGTGACGTTTCTGCTTGCTCAATTTGCTCCCCGGGTTGTGGTGGTTGAGGAAAGTCTTCGGCAATAATGCAGGGAAACGCGCCCTTTGTTTTTTTCTGTTGTATTGTTACGTTTTGCTTTTCAATTGTTATATCGATGTCTCCTGCGTCTAGAAGTTGAACGAACTCAATGATTTTCTTTGGCTCTATAATGGCGTGTAGTGTGGGTACTTCGTCCGCCGGTATGATAGAGTGGAAATAGCTGTTGAGGTCTGTACTATATATATGAAGCTCTTTCCCTTCATTAGATAGATATACTCCTTGAAGTGCTTGGGTTGACGTCAGTCTGTTGGCAGTAAATTCCTGAGCTATTTTTATCTTTGATAAAAACCCTTCCTTATCAAGTGTTATCTTCATTGGTAGTATATATATAATAGTAGTAATAGGGGCTGTGCATAAGTGTATAAAACAGACTGCGCATTTTCAAGACCATTCAAACACCCACATGTTGGTGTTTACAACGTGTGGACTCTATGTAGATGTGTATAGGCTTTGTCTTATCACATCAATCTCTTTCTTAAATTCTACGTCTTTCATACAAAGACCTTGAATTTTATTTACCGCATGCATTACAGTGGTGTGGTCCTGCCTCTTCACTAAAAACGCGACGTCAGCTAGGCTTATTTCAAGCTCTGTACGAAGAAGATACATGACAATTTGACGAGTGAGTGCAACCTCTCGTTTCCGTGAACTTCCACGAAGCTGTGCCTGCTTTACATTGTAATAAGCGCACACCGCCCGCATAACTTCTTGTGGGGAGGCTTTTGCCACCTTTCTTACCCCAGCGCTTTTTTGAAAAAAGGCCTCAACTGTATCAAGTGTTATCTTCTGATCTTTCTCATGCAAGCTTCGTGCATATAAAGAGAGGAGGGTCCCCTCAAGCCCCCGGGTATCAGTAATGATATCTGCTATTGCTTTTGCTGCTGACATATCTATCTCTATGTTTTTCTCCTTCGCTTTGATAAGGAGGATGGCGGCACGAAGCTCAAACCCCGGAGATTGTATATCTACTAAAAGCCCGCCCGAAAAACGGGAACGCAACCGATCTTCTAAATTTCGTATCTCATGGGGTGGTTTATCTGAGGTAAGAATAACCTGGCCCCCCGCTGAAACAACACTATTAAAGGTGTGAAAAAACTCTTCTTGCACGGTTTGTTTCCCTGCTATAAATTGAATATCATCTAAAATAATAAGCCCGAGAGAGCGGTATTTATTACGAAAAGCAGGGGTTTTCTTTCCACGAATTGCTTCTATAAGGTCATTCATAAACTTTTCACCTGAACAAAACAATACCCGGGCATTCCTATTTGTGTTTAAAATATGTCGTGCAACTGCTTGTGCTATATGACTTTTTCCCACACCAACCCCTCCATACAAAAAGAGTGGGTTATATGAAGATCCTAAGTTTTTAGCCACTGCCTGACTTGCGGCAAAGGCCACTTGGTTGCTGGTAGAAACAGCAAAGTTATCAAACGAACATCCTGGATTGATACCAGCTTGACGAAGTAAATCTTCTATAGAGGGTTTGAATTCAAGAAGTGGCCCGACATCTTCTGTTTTTTGAACAGCTGTTTTTAGGAGTATTTCAACCACCACATCCCTTCCGGTGTGGGCAGTAAGCTTTTCTTCAATGTCTTGCCGCTTCTTTTGGAGATACGTATATGAGCCAGTGCTATCACATATGAGCGTAATAGAGTTTTCTTCCAAAAGTGCGAGTTTGGCATTTGAAAGAACGGAATGGTATATCTGATTAGATACCCTTAAATGCTCGACTGACTTAAGAAACGATTCCCAGAAAGATTGTTGCATAAACCCAAATAAATAAGTGAATTAATTGTGTATAACTTATCCACAAATAATAAACATATTAACATCTATTTTCAACTAGATCTTTCATGTTCAAACAAGGAATAAAAAGGTACAATCAACTCTATATGTGGTTACTTAACATACTCTTTCCCCAGTGGTGTATGGGCTGTCGGACGTATGGGGCACCTCTCTGTGCTGCATGTCTAAAAAACATCTACACCATTGATAATAATTCCCACTACACGCATAAAAAAATTCTTTCAGAAGGGATCATAGATGGGGTAGTGTGTATGTTTCAATATAAGGGTGTGGGGAAACAAATCATAAAACAATGTAAATACAGACTTCGTTACAAAGATTTTACTGAAACACTTTTACTACTTCAACACAATTGGAAAGCAGATTTTGACATAATGATTTCATCATATCCAGATTTTGTTCTTCAACCAATACCCCTCCACCCCAATAAATACCGGGTGCGTGGATTTAATCAAGCAAAAATAATCGCTCAATTTTTACAAACATTTTATAATGCTCCCATAATTAATACCCTTAAGCGAGTAAAAAACACACCACCCCAGGCGCAGCTTTCCACAAGAGCCAAGCGCAAACAAAATCTCAAAGGTGCATTTTCAATATCAGACCAGAGTCCAATCCCACCCATCATTGTATTAATTGACGACCTATATACCACAGGGGCAACTGCCATAGAAGCAGCAAGGATATTAAAAAAACAAGGATGTAGTAAGGTATATTTATTTACCGTTGCACATGGGGTTTAATAAATTATACTTGACAATACGTATACCTTGTATTACAATGTATACATGATAAAAAATACTAATGAGAAAATTTTAAACGCTCGCATATCAAAAAAGCTCTATGAGAAAGTTTCTCAAAAAGCAAAAAGAAACAGAACCACTGTTTCTAATCTAATTCGGAATATTATTGAGGACACTCTTGAAATTCACAATGACTTTCATGATGCTGTGGACAAAAAGATAACTAAATATTTATCAAATGCGCAAAAAGAGGATATTGTTGGTTTCCAGGAAATGTTTCTGGCAAAAGATGCGCAGTGTGTTGAGTGTGAAAAAATTATAAAATCGCCCTCTGTTGCTTATTTCGCATTTTTTGAGAATAATGATTCTAGAGTTATTATTTGCGAAAGTTGTAAAACCAGAAATACAAAGGAAAAAATAAATACCAATGAGACTTCTTCAGATAGCTAAGGAATCAATTGCTCTGATTTTTCGGATTAAACCCTGGAATAAAAAGGTTGTTATTTCTAAGACAAATGCAATTTTATTGCGAAAGTCTCTTGAGAGCCTTGGTGCCATATATATAAAGCTCGGGCAAATGCTCGCGTTGCGACCTGATTTTCTACCAAGTGTTTATTGTGATGAGCTATATAAGCTTCTTGACCAAGTACCTCCAATGAGCAGAGAAGAAGTAATACAAGTTCTTGAGTCAGAATTAGGTAGTAAACAATCATTACTTATCAATTTTGATCCTACACCTATAGCATCAGCCTCATTTGCACAGGTTCATAAAGCAAAATTAAACAACAGTACAGTTATAGCCGTAAAAATTCAAAGACCAAATTTAGAACAGATAATAACGCGTGATTTATCTATCATAAGATTTTTTGCAAAAATATTTGATTTGGTATTTAATCCAGTCAATAAAATCACAAAAATTGTAGATGAGTTTGAAATCTGGACAAGAGAAGAGCTTGATTATGTACTTGAGGCAACAAATATACAAAAATTCAATGAACTATCTGTACTTGTCGGAGATGGAATCCGTGGTCCAGAGGTTTATAAAGATCTTAGCACCTCAAAAATTCTTGTAATGGAGTTTATAAATGGAGTAAGTTTAACAAAAATAGTTTCTTTACTAAGAAATGGTCAAGAGGATCGGGTAAATGAACTGGGCTTTATTGGAAAAGAATCTGTAAATAAACTCATTAGAAATATGCTTGAAATGTCGCATATACATGGATTCTTTCACGCGGATCCACACCCGGCAAACATTATTTTTACCCCTAATTCACAGCTTGTCATGGTTGATTTTGGTATAGTTGGAGCTCTTACAAAGAAGGAACGCATTCTTTTACTCAGATTTCTCAGAACTCTGCTTGCCGGAAGTGTAGACGATTCTTTAGAAGCACTTCTTGATCTGGCTGAAAACAAAAAACTAGAGAATATTCCACAAGTAAAGATTAAATATCAAGTGTTGATAGATAAGTTTATTGCAACTTTCCAGTCTGAAACTTATCTGGAACAGCAGATAAAATCTGGACCTGTTTTTGCTGATATTTTAAGACTAATGCAAAGCAATGGAATTGAAATGCCTGTAAGCATTATCCGCTATTTTAAAACATTCGAAACGGTGGAAGGCTTGATATTTGCCCTATATCCAGAGCTACAGATTCAAGATATGTTAAAAGAATTTAGAAGAGTGTCTATTATTAATTTAGTGGATGCTATTCCTACCAAACTTGATGAAACAATGCTAAATACGTATTTTCTCAAACTGATAAATTCATTAGAGAAAAGTTTGTTAAACTAGAAGTTATTTCAATACCCTCCGTAAACATATGAGAATACATGCAAGCTCTATGAATACTTCATATAAATCTGCGTGATAATCTCACCTTACCGTAATCAGTCTGTAGTTTTGAAGCCATACATTGGTACGTTCAACAATCCATCTGGTTCTGTAATAACCTTCAATACGCTTGTTATAGATGGGTTCATTAATCTATCCCTTCTTTCTCCTTTTGGGTATTTTATGTTTGATTCCTCGTTTGGCAAGTGTACCTCTTAACCATTTTGCATCATATCCTTTATCGGCCATCAATACATCTGGGCGTTTCTTTGGATGAAGTAGGCGAGATTCAACTGATATTTGATCTATCGTAAGGAGTGTAAGGCGAAACTCTGAAATATTTGCAGCTTCTGTAAGGAATGTAAGAGGAATTCCTATTCCATCAACAGCAAGCATGGCCTTTGTGCCTTTTCCACGCTTCGTTTTATCTACTTTAACCCCTTTTTTAGTAGATGCAAATATTCCATCAAGATAGGCTATTTCCCACGTGAGTTTATCTTACTTATCGAGAATTACAAGGAGTTTTTGCCATATATTATTCCATCCTCCATGCTTCATCCACTTTGTAAATCTTCTCCAACAGGTAACTGAGGAACCATATTTAGCAGGAAATACACCCCATTGTGCGCCAGTTGTCAGTATCCACAAGATACCCTCTACTGTTTTTTATCATCCTCACGAGGCTTTCCACCATGGGAAAAGTCTTGACGAGGAAGTAGTAGTTGAAAAATAACCCACTGCTTATCTTATAATTTTCTCATATACCTATCATACTACTTACTGGAAAGATCCAGTTGTTAAGGATATGAGATGGGTTCTAGAAGATAAACAAATACCGCATCTTTTTATTTACCCCAGGTGTCCAAAGATCAATGCATTTGTAGAACAAGCTACCCGTACCCTACAAGAAGAATTTATGGAAAGCTATATCCACACCGAATGGAGTGGTATCACCACCTTCAATCATGACCTTATGAAGTACTTAGTTTGGTACAATACTAAACGAGTTCATAAAAGCTTGAATAACACAACGCCTATCGATTATCTATTATTAATTTTACCTCAAGAGCGCAATATGTAAGGGATTTAATAAAATATTGAATCCTTTAACCTATAATGATATAATAGCGGCATGGAATTTAATCGACTCATTTCACTCGTACTTGGATTTATTGTTCTTATTCTTGTTTTTGTGTGGATCAACAACCGCATTCAAGCAGGAAAAACTGCTAAAAC
Organism: bacterium; assembly: GCA_027624795.1. Classification (GTDB taxonomy): domain Bacteria; phylum Patescibacteriota; class Microgenomatia; order UBA1406; family GWC2-37-13; genus UBA1450. The sequence continues at coordinate 17,771 of JAQBTX010000006.1, forward strand.
CAACAATGGAAATGAAATCCAAGTAACCCTTACTATTACTCCATCTCCAAAAACCAATGGAGAGAAAAAATCATGGAACCCCTTTGCCTTTTTGTTTAACAATGGGTCACCTACACCAACCACATCAAAAACTCTAGTCAACACTAATGCCACAACCTCTACTACACCAGCCACGAATCAACTCTCTGGAAACACCACAGAGGTACAAGTGGTTACTGATAATAAAATAGGAGGAACCAACACCCTTCCATATGCAACACAAATACCAGAAACCGGACTTCCCTCACTCATTCTCCCCCTTTCTTTTGCTGCGCTTGCCGGGGGTATGTATATAAAAAAGCGATCCTAACAATCTCTCACGTCCTTTCTATACACTCAGTTTGATTTTTAGAAATCTGTCTGTAATAATGTCTGCAGTTATACATTTACATTTCTTCCATGACCACTAAAAAAGAACCAGAAAAAATATTAATAACCACCCCTAAAAGCGAAAAAGATAAAGCAATTTCTTTAGCCATAGAGCAAATCCAAAAGGAATTTGGCAAAGGATCAATTATGAGAATGGGTGAGGGTCCCGTAACTATGGTGGAAACCACCTCAACAGGCATACTTCCTCTCGATATTGCACTTGGCGTCGGAGGAGTGCCAAAAGGAAGGGTGATAGAACTGTATGGCCCCGAAGCTTCGGGAAAAACAACCATCACTTTATCTATCATTGCCCAAGTTCAAAAAAATGGGGGAACAGCAGCATTTATTGACGCAGAACACGCCCTTGATCCAGCGTGGGCAGAAAAACTTGGGGTAAAGCTTGATGAACTTCTCATCTCTCAACCAGATACCGGTGAACAAGCACTTGAAATAACTGAAACACTTATCCGCTCCGGCGGACTTGATCTCATTATTATAGATTCGGTAGCAGCGCTTGTGCCACGAGCAGAAATTGAAGGAGAAATGGGAGATGCACAGATGGGACTACAGGCGCGACTTATGTCTCAAGCACTTCGTAAACTTACCGGCATCATTTCTAAATCAAAAACAACTATCTTATTTACTAACCAACTTCGTATGAAGATAGGGATTATGTTTGGGAATCCAGAAACCACACCAGGTGGTATGGCGCTCAAGTTTTATTCATCTATTCGCATGGATGTTCGCAAGATTCAAACCCTTAAAAAAGGAGATGAAATCATCGGCGCCCGTGTACGAGTAAAGGTGGTTAAAAATAAAGTTGCTCCACCATTTCGCAAAGCAGAATTTAGTATTACACCTGAAGGGGTAGATAATTTAGGCGCACTCATAGATCTTGCAAGCGAAAAGAACATCATAGAAAAAAGTGGTGCCTTTTACAAATATGAAGGTGAACTGTTGGGTCAGGGTATAGAGCAAGCAAAAATATACCTCGATGAGCATCAGCCACTTCAGCAGAAGATCACCAAGTTAGTATACGATCAACTAGGTATCGCTATGGCGACATCGCAAAAAACACCCAAGAAGTAAGGAGGACACTATAATGGAAAGGGTATGAAATCCAAACAAGAGTCTATACATAAACTTGCAGTAGGAGCATATCACTACCTTCATTTTCGTGCTCGAACCGTGTATGAAATGCGTACACACCTTACCAAAAAAACACAAAAATATCCAGAAGCCCTTCCTTATATTGAAGAAGTTATAGCAGATCTCATAGAACAAAAGTATCTAAACGATACAAACTTCATAAAAGAATTTGTTCGATCCCGAACAAATAATAAACCACAAAGTAAATTTCTTTTGTCGCGAGAACTTATCACGAAGGGAGTTTCTCAAGAAGATATTGACGAGTACTTTAATGCAAATCAACTCGACGAACACGAATTAGCTACCAAGGCACTTACCAAAATTACAGGTCGCTGGAACAACCTTCCTCCCCTTAAAAAAAAGAAAAAAATATACGACTATCTTGCACGAAGAGGATTTTCTTTCGATATAATACGTGTTGTATATGAAGAAGATTCCTCTTCATAATCCATCTTGCACTATTATGGTATACCAAGTACAATGGGGTGATTAAAAATTTGATCAAAGAAGCATACGCGAAATAAGTTATTACAGCAATTTATGTTAACAACCATCACAACTACTCTCCACAATTATTTTAGGTAGAAACGTGAGTATATTGACGCGCATAACTACGCAACAATATATTTAGTATTGGTTTGATATATAGATACATCTGGATCTTACATTCGTAACCCTTCTTTGTACGCATTTATACAGCTATGTTTCAATCCCTCATTAACTCCCTGTTCCGCCAAACACGGCAGGAAGAAATAACTAAAGCGCAACAACGCGCAAAAGAGATCATTCTCCAAGCAAATGAAGAAGCCCTTTCTATTAAACAAGTAGCTGAAAAGCAAGCAAGCAGCGCAGTAATAAAAACAATTGACATTGAAAAGAGACTCTCACAAAAAGAACAACGGCTTGAAGAGCGTGGAAGAAGTTTGAGTAATGGAGAGCAAAGCCTTCGGGTAAAAGAAAATTCCATTGAGCAGGGAAGTAAAGAGCTTGCTGAACAGAAAGATCAGATAATTTCCAAGCTTGAAAAGATTGCAAAACTCACCAAAGATGAGGCGCGCAAATTTCTTTTAGATGCATGGGAAGATAAATTAAAGGGTGAAATTGCTAAGCGTATCCGAACCGCAGAGGAAGAAATTAAAAAGACAGCAACCGAAAAAGCCCAGGAAATTCTCCTCGATTCTATGAGATATGGAGCAACTGATTATGTTTCAGAATACACACTTTCCACCATTCAACTCCCAAGCGATGATTATAAAGGGCGCATTATTGGGAAAGACGGTCGCAATATTCGTGCATTTGAGCTGGCAACTGGCGTAGATGTAGATTTAGAAGAAGAAGGTGTGATGCGCATGTCATCATTTGATGGAGTTCGAAGAGAAGTGGCGCGCATATCTATGGAAAAGCTTTTAAAAGATGGACGTATCCAACCCCAACGAATAGAAGAAGTGGTGCATAAGGTAAGAAGTGAGGTTGATAAAGTAATTCTTAAAGCAGGTGAAGATATGCTTCACCGTGTGAATGTGTTTAATCTTCCTGCAGAAATTGTAAACCTACTTGGACAATTTAAATTTCGCTTTTCATATGGTCAGAATCTCATTCTTCACACGCTCGAAGAAACAAAGATTGGGATCGCTCTCGCTCATGAACTCAAAGCTGATGTTGACACCGTAAAGTTAGGGTGCCTCCTTCATGATATCGGAAAAGTAGTAGTAGATAAAGAAGGTTCGCACGTAGATCTAGGTGTAGAACTTCTTAAAAAACATGGATTTCCACAAAAGGTCATAGACACTGTTGCGGCTCATCATGAAGACATACCCTTTCCATCTATTGAAGCGGTTATCGTATATATAGCAGATGCAGTATCGGGTGGTCGACCCGGAGCGCGTCACGAAGATTTCCAAGAATACTTAAAACGCATAAAGACCATAGAGGACGCTGCGCTCGCTCAAAAAGGAGTACGCGACGCTTATGCATTGCAAGCGGGGAGAGAGCTTCGTGTAATTGTACGACCAGATCAAGTTTCAGATGATGAATCATCAATTCTCGCGGCTAAATTAAAAGAAGAATTAGAGAAAAAGTTTGATGTGTTTCCGGGACAAATAAAAATCACCGTTCTTCGGGAACACCGCTCTGAAGCGACCGCTAAGTTTAATTAATACCCCTCAGGGTCTCATTCCCCGATGCTCTGTATCGTGATTGTCATACTGAGTCCGCCAGGTGGCGGACAAAGTATCCATAACTAAAAAACTACCAAGTACTAGATTCTTCGTTTCACTGAGTCTGACTCGGTTTCACTCAGAATGACAGGAGATACCCCAATGCTCTCTCGTCGGGGAGTATCATTTCTCTCAATGATCCATTATGGAGAGGTGCCATACAAGATATCGTTCAGGAGGGTACTGAAGGCCAATGTCAGTGCGGATATGAATGTTTTCACCAAGCTCTGAGAATTTTTATCCATTAGAATACTGGCGGTTTGCCTTTATAAGCATGTTGTATAAAACAGGGTATGTAGATATAGCAAGAAAACTGGGCGAGCAGGCAAGTTTAAGAGCCAAAACACAGAGACCAGATATTGATTGGGAGTTGAGGGTTTAATGTTGACAATGTACACTTTATTAGCTACAATGTAGCTAATTTATGAAAGAAATTCGTTTCAATAAAGAAAAGAGCACATTGTTGAAACGAGTCCGCGGGGTTGACTTTAATGAAATAAAGAGCGCAATCAATCAAGGTTTATTAATTGACACAATAGATCATTATAATAAAGACGCATATCGCAATCAGAAAATATTTTTGGTTCGATTAAAACAATATATATTTTGCGTGCCATTTGTAGAAGAAGACACTTATATATTTCTCAAAACGCTTTTTCCTAGTAGAAAATATACGAAAAAATATTATCATTTAATCTCACAATATGAAAAAAAATAACACCATAGATCCTTTTACCCCACTTGACAAATATGAGGAAGACCTCATGCAAAGTATAGAACACGATGAGTGGGCATCTGTTGCGGATAAGAAGAAGGAGATAAATAGATATACTCAACTATTTCGCAATGAATCGGGGAAAGATAAGCGCATAACCATACGGGTGGCGTCTACAGATTTACAAGATATTAAAGCAAAAGCTAGCTCAAACAGCATGCCCTACCAGACTCTTATTAATATTCTTCTGCATCAATATGCAAAAGGCAGGATAGATATCAACTTATAACCCAGGGAACACCGCTCTGAAGCGACCGCTAAGTTTAATTAAGCTCAATTTGATATAGACTGTCATAATACGATAGTTTAAGTATGGATTGACAAGAAGCGCTATTGACGATAATCTGTAGGGTGTATTATGTTACATCCTATTCCAACACTCTATCTAGTATTTGATACAGTGTCTCAACAAAAGAGAGGAGGTGAACAATAAATGACAAAAGCTGATTTAGTAGCACAAGTAGCCAAAAAAGCAGGACTCACCTCCAAAGCTTCAAAAGACGCAGTTTCTGCGGTTTTTGATACCATTGCAGCCGCGATGGAACGAAATGAAAAAGTAGTGGTAACCGGATTCGGAACATTTTTAGTACGAAACCGAGCAGCACGAAAAGGACGAAATCCTCAAACGGGAGCTGAAATTCAAATCCCAGCAACAAAAACCCCTGGTTTTACTGCTGGAAAAAGTCTTAAAAGACGAGTTAAATAACTCATTTTTATAGATATACGGACAACCCCATTTTTCGTGGGGTTGTCCTATACTATAGAGTACCACCATCATTTTATATGAAACGAATCATCACTATCATTTTTATTATTGTTTTTTCGTTCATTCTTACTCCTGCAATCCATTCTGCAACGGAACCAAAAACAATAATTATTGAGGAAAAAGAAATTCCATACGAGCTTCCTCATCCTGGACTTCTTCCTGACCACCCACTCTATTTTTTCAAAACACTTCGTGACAACATTCTCATTATGACTACACGCAATAGCTATAAAAAAGCAAAACTCTATCTTCATCTATCAGATAAGCGAATTACGGGAGCACTCAGACTTTCAGAAAAAGGAAAAGATGAACTTGCGCTAAAAAATGCAGCTGAAGCAGAAGAGATATTTTTAGAAATACCCCCATTTTTAAAAACGGTGAAAGAAGAAGGAGGAGAGGATTCAGAGAGCCTTATAAGCGCATTACACCTTAGCAATGCCAAACACCGTGAAGTGATTTCTGAAATGATAGAAAATACAACTCAAACGGAAATTCAGGTACTCGAGGAACTTCTTATGAAAAATGAGGAAGGGAAAAAGGCACTCAACGCCCTTCAATAGAGAGCATATCAAAGAGACATTATATTGAATATATATAATAGTGTGGTATAGTATTAATCTGCAATACAAGCAGATAAGGAGATATTGAATTTATGACCAACAAAACGAATCACCCAATGGAGGCACTTCTTGCCTCAAGTTCACTTTCAAACATAAAGCAAGGCACAGAAATGGATGCAAAAATCCTCTCATTATCTAAAAAAAACGTCCTATTTGATGTGGGGGCAAAAGCACACGCACTTTTGGGAGAACGAGAACTCAAAGAGATTGCAACATACCTTCCTTATTTACAAGAGGGAAGCTCAGTTCGTATCCGTATCATATCTGCCGAATCTCGCGAAGGATACCCAGTAGTTTCAATGCGAACGTTTTTTGAAAAAGGGAAATGGCAAATACTTGCAGAAAAGAAAAAGAACGAAGAAGATATTGAAGTAGTATGTGGCGAATATGGAAAAGGTGGTGTATTTGTTGATTTTATGGGAATACGAGGAGTTATTCCTAAAATTCAACTTACTGTAGATTATCTTGAAGATCCATCCAAGCTACAAGGGCAACGTATTGAAGTCAAAGTGCTCGAAGTAGATGAACTTAAAAATCGATTAGTTGTTTCTCAAAAGGCTTCAGTGCTTAAGATATCACAAAAAGATCTCCATGAACGATTTGACAAAATAAAAGTAGATTCAACATATGAAGCAACTGTACTTGGTGTTTCTGAATTTGGCATCTTCTGCGAAGTAGAAGGAGTTGAAGGTCTCGTTCATATATCTGAAATATCATGGGAGAAAGTATCAAATGCTTCAATGTATGTAAAACAAGGCGAAAAGATACAAGTCCTCGTAGTTGAAAAAAATGAAAATGACCTCAAATTAAATCTTTCTATAAAGCGACTTGCACATGATCCTTGGAGAGAGATTGAAGGCAAATATCCAAAAGACAAAGAAATTGAAGGAGAAGTGGTTCGAAAAGAGCGTTATGGATATTTTGTACGACTCGAGCCTGGTGTTGAAGGGCTCATACACATCAGTAAATTATCTGGCTCAGAAGATTTTGCCATTGGCCAAAAAATAAAAGTATTTGTAGAGCGTATTAGTGGTAAAGAGCGACGCATGAGCCTTCTTCTTCCTCAAACAGAAAAGCCAGTATTCTACCGATAATACCAGTAGTATCCCCTTGCAATGTAGTGTATAAATAACACACCATGCAAGATGTTTGTATCATAGACCACTCCAATACAACACTCCAGGAGCGAATCATAACTGCTTTATTATTAGCTATTCTCATAGGTGTGGTGATTATATTATTAAGCGAGCTTCAACTTATCCCTTCAATTTCAAGTATTCAAATAACTCTTCCTGTTGTTTTTATCTTGGGGATTATTGCATCAGTATCAACATGCATGGCTACCGCTGGTGCGCTCTTTCTAACAACCATCGGTACATTAAAAACAGATAAGGTTGTACCAGCGGTGTTTTTTAATATAGGGCGTGTTCTCACCTATGCTGCATTTGGATTTCTTCTTGGATTATTTGGAGAATTTGTACAGGTAAAATACGAAGGGGGGGTAACACTTACCATTTTTGTAAGTAGTATTATGATCTTTGTGGCGCTTGATATGTTGGGGATCATTTCATTCAAGCGCATCATGTTGGCATTTCCATACATCCGCGCAATGGGGAAAATGGAAGAAGTATTAACGCGCAAACCCAGACAAATGGCGGGATTATTGGGAGTATTCTCCTATTTTCTTCCCTGTGGTATTGCTCAAACCGTCCAGCTTTTTGCTTTGGGATCGGGCGACCCCATGTACGGGCTCCTTCTTATGGGAGTATTTGCTTTAGGTTCTGTGCCAGCTCTTATGTTTTTAAGTTTCAGTTCATTTTTCACCCGTACGTCGTGGTACCCATGGTTTATGCGTGTTGTTGCGATAGCTATTATTTTAGTAAGTGTTGGTTATATTGCAAACACTATGCAAGGTTCGTTTCAGGTATTGTAGGTTTTTTCTCAAGCATTGTTGCTAGTTGATTATTTTTTACTTCCACTCTAATGGGGCGTACGAGCTGCACTCCTAAATTTGCTATTTTAAATCCAAGTCCCAATAAAAAGTGCATGATTAAAAAGTAGACTGACATATTTAACACACCATTAAGCATTTGAGGGTCAATAAGTTGCGGGGTAGGTAAGCTGGCTCCACTGCTACTTAGCGCGGCAAAAGGGTTTTCTTGTATAAGATCACTGAGCTCTTCTGAATTTGTAGCCTCTTGGACAATTGGTTTAGAAGTGAAAAACTCTAAAGGCTCTGCCTTGTTGGTAAAAACCATAATGATTTGTATGGCAGCATATATCATGACAAGTATTCCCAGCCCCAATAATATATAGCCAACTATTCGTTCAGAACTCATGTAAACATTGTAACTGAATTCTCATTACATATGCAAGCAGTGGTATACTGTATGGTAGATATAGTGGAATACAGTTCCTATAGTAATATTATCCACCCTATGTGTATAATTCAATAATTACCATATAATTACTGTTATGAAAGTCATTACAAAAACAAACCGGTTACAAAAAATAACACAAATTGCTTTACTAAATAAAAACACTATCGGTTTCATTCCCACCATGGGAGCCTTGCATGAGGGGCATTTAACATTGATACAGCAAGCTCAAAAAGAAAACAATATCGTGATCGTATCTATTTTTGTAAATCCTAAGCAATTCAACAGTATTAAAGATTTTAACAGATATCCACAACCCATAGAGCAAGATAAGGCTCTCATTAGAGATTACGCTGATTATCTTTTTTATCCATCTGTTGAGGGAATGTATCCAGATGGGTTTCAATCAAGTGTTCATGTAGGAAAGCTCGCTGAAACTCTTGAAGGAGAACACCGACCAGGACACTTTGATGGCATGGCAACAGTTGTTCTTAAGCTATTACATATGTGCGTTCCAACCCGAACATATTTTGGACTCAAAGATTATCAGCAATACCTTATTGTCAAACAAATGGTAAAGGATCTCAATCTTCCCATAAAAATAGTGGGAGTTCCCACTATTCGAGAAGAATCTAAACTAGCACTTTCTTCTCGCAATCAATTACTTTCTTTACATGACAAAACGTCTGCAGCACAGATATTTTCTGCATTACAAAATGGCAAAGAGCTCATCATGGGGGGAGAACGAGATGTACGCACGATCGAAAAAACCATAAAAACCAAACTCGAGCCCATTTCTAAAAAGATTGATTATGTTGCAGTGCGATCACTGTCACTTGAGGCCATCACATCAGTAAATCAAGATGTGGTTATTCTGGTTGCGCTTTATGTGGGTGATATTCGCCTTATAGACAACATCATTGTTCGGTTCTAATATGATGGTATACTTTTTTGATTAGTAATTTTTTCATTATGAAACAAAATCTTATTATTGTCGGAAGCATCATTATTGCAGCAGTTCTTATTGGAATGTTTGTTCGTGGCAGATCAAACAAAACCCCAGAAATGCCAAAAGAAGGAATTTCAGATATTGCAGTCAGTGAGTCGATAAAGGCCAAAGAAGAAACCAGTGATCTTAATAGTGGAGAAAGTATGATGAAATCTACAACAGAAAAATTATTACCATATTCTCCGGAAACATTACAGGAAGCTCTAAAAGATGGCACTGATGTGCTTTTTTTCCATGCTGGGTGGTGCCCAACATGCATAGCGGCAGAGAAAGATTTTCGAGCAAATCTAGATCAGATTCCTGAAAATATCACTATTATAAAAGCCAATTATGACACCGAAACAGAGCTTAAAGCAAAGTACGGAGTTGTAACGCAAGACACCTTTGTGCAAATTGACGGGCAAGGTGAAGTTATTGCAAAGTGGAATAGTGGCGGGAAAGGAATGCAAACTTTATTGAAAAATATTCGCTAAGAAAGTGGAATATTACACCTCTTTATACCTAAAACAATTCATCTCATGATCGTTTACCATGCCAGCAGATTGCATGTAAGCGTAACAGATGGTCGTTCCCACAAAATTCATACCACGTTTTATTAAATCCTTACTCATGGCATCTGACTCTTTGGTTGACGCTGGAATATCTGACAGTTCTTTAAATGCATTAATGATTGGTTTACCTCCAACAAATTGCCAGATATATGCATCAAAACTTCCAAATTCTTTTTGTATATCTATAAAGACTCTAGCATTTCTGGTAGCAGACGCAATTTTTAATCTATTTCGAATAATATGGGGATTTTCTCGGAGCTTTTCATGTTTGACACTATCGTAGGCTGCAACTTTTTTCACATCAAAATCATCAAATGCTCTCCGGTATCCTTCTCGCTTACGAAGAACCGTAATCCAGGAAAGTCCCGCCTGAGCTCCTTCTAGAAGAATCATTTCGAAATGCTTGGCGTCATCGTGTTTGGGCACTCCCCATTCTTCATCGTGGTATTTAATATATAGCGGATCGCTACTGGACCACTTGCAACGGTGTTTGATCATAGATGAATATTATCTCATTGCGATGTGCATTATGGAAGGTTTTTTGTTACAAAATCACACTCTCATCTTTTCTCGTTACAGATTGTTTGGTAAGAATATACGTATCGGTATTGTACGTATCTACAAATATAAATTCACCTTCTCCCTTCAAAATACCTTCGTATGGCAAACAGTATCCGCATCCATCGGCACCTCCTGGACATTTGAATTTACCCAATTTCCGCGCTGTTTTCATGCGCTTGGCGATATCTAAGATTGTTTCATATGCGTCATCTTTATTGGGAAGCTCTTGCTCAATAGGATCTTCGTCTTTTGCCAAATACCAATAGCTCGCCTTACTAACCGGTCGCTTTTGAGTATTTCCTACCAATAAAAGGTAAATAGGAAGCTGCAGTGAGTTTGAAGATTCAGCATTATTGCCGGTTTTAAAATCTATGATGTGTACACTATCAGTGTCTTCCATATATTCAAGCCAGTCAATTTTGCCACACAATATAATATTATCTTCTTCAGATAAAAAATAATGAGGCAAATCTCCCTGTATCTTTACCGCCCTTCTTGCTATGGGGCCCGGGTTTTTGGTTACTCGTGAAATCATTTCTCGGCCTCGTTTTTTATATTGTTCTTCACTGTCGGCATCACGAAATCCTCCGCGTTTTCCGGTCACCTTTTTCCACGATTCATCAAACCTGTCCATAAGTATCGTACTAAAGCGATCTTTTACCGGAAGCACAGATAACGACTCTATAACTTCATGAACCGCCTGGCCAAGCGCTAATGGCGCCGACATAATCTTAATCTTATGATTCGTTTTTGGGTCTTTATATACATGTTTCAATTCGTATGCCCGCTCACATTGAAGAAAGTCAGTTATGGAAGTATGAGAGACCCAAACTGCTGAATATTTATCTGGTGTCATGAGTCATTATATCACTCCTTTGCTTTGGCAATATCTTTATGCAGATCTGCAAGAAGACAATTAACTGCCATTTTAATTTTTTCTTCGGTTTTATCTATTTTTCTTTTGATATGATTCCAAAGCTCATCGTGCGCTTCATCTGCCATGTGGTTCAGAAATATCTTTTTGTCTTCTTCAGAAAGTTCAGTGAGAATAGTATCGATTATCAGGTGATGTATCCCAGACTCGGCGATATCGATAAGCTCTTTGCGCTCTTCTACCGAAAGATCCAAGTCATCAAGCGCAGCATGAATAGAGTCTATAGTTATAAGGTGATGGTAAAAATGGCGCTTCATAATATCAGTGAATGTTAATAGGTCCGAGTGGTACGGTATTTTCCGGATCATCAATAAAAAAGTATACCACTGGTCCGCGGGCGCTGCCGTCTTGGCGCTCCAAGTAACTCATAACTTCAGGCGACCCACCCAAGTGCTTGCCAGTCCACGGTGCCGGTCCGGCGTCCCCAATAACCACCACCATGGCTTTTCCATTCTCTGGATTTACAATAAGCATTTTACGATATTTAAAGAATGCATACAGCTCATTTGGGTTTTCATCCCACCCTGGTGCTAAGAATGTCTGTACTGCTAAGTAGTACTTTTCCCGCTCAATATCTTCTTGGTTCAGAGCACTTGACTGGGCAAACCATCCCCATGCGCCCCGTCCCGGAGCCATACCAGAGCTGGCATATTGGGATTCTTCTGCGGTTTGAAAATGAGTTTCCATAGTGTCGCCGGAATAGCGCGCCAGATGTTGTTCGGCGCCAATCAACCCATAACTTCTATTAAGTCGTTTTCCATACAGTTGGGCTTGAGCATTCATGCCAAAATATGACTTGAAGATTGCTGCAATCTGCGCTTCTTGCTCGGCATTGAGCTCGGTAACTTCTGGGGGAAGTGCCGCTTTTAATTCTTCTACCAGACTACTCGTCGAATGTGAGCTTGTTTTATCGACTGGGGCAGTGGAGGGAATTAAATTCTGAGCAAGGGTTTGGGCGGAAACTGGATGCGAAAGCATGAGCATTCCCGCAGCAGATCCAGCAATAAGTTGTTTGGAATTGGCCTTTATCCATATGAGAGATTCTCTATGTTTCCCGACAAGATCCTTATGAATCTTTTTATGACGTGCTACCCACGCATCACGAAGCTTATGGAAATGTGAAGAGTACCTTTTTATTGGCATGTCATAAGTGTACTATATGGTATTTTCGTTGTATCATGAAATGAAGCTGAATATATACACTTTCAATTTATTTATCAATTGTTATGACTGATCATAAAGGCAGGATTCGGAGCACTTTTTTGCTTGTCTTAGTGCTCGGTGGGCTCATTGTATTTGGATTGCTTAATAATTCAAGGGTGCCACAGAGAGAGCAAAAAAATGCAACGGTTCTGAGTATATTTTCGCATTTTATGAACCCACCAGTCGACGATCCCCTCATTAGAAACATCAAAGATATACTTGCAGAAACAGATGGGACATATGGCATCTTTATCAAACATTTAGGGACCAATAAAACTTACACAATCAATGAACATCAGGAGTTTAAATCTGCAAGTCTTTATAAATTATGGGTCATGGCAGTAGCTTTTAACCAAAAACAAAATAATAGACTCATGAACAATATTACAGTGAATCCAGATCTGACAAAGATACATGAAGCATTTTATAGCGCAACTGAAGAAGCAATGTTTACAAAAGGGAATAGCACTCAATCAGTAGATGAATTATTGGAAAAAATGATCACTATTTCAGATAATGATTCAGCACACTTACTCTCCAGTCATATAAGATTATCAAAAGTCACCACATTCCTTCAGGAGAATGGATTAAGAAATTCTACTATTGGGGATCATGATGGCTACCCTAAAACCTCCCCTTATGATATCGGACTTTTTTTTGAAAAGTTATATAACAGTGAACTTGCAGATAAAGTGCATACCTATCAAATGCTCGAGCTTCTCAAAAAGCAACTACTCAACGGTAAGCTCCCTAAAGACCTTCCCGCCGATGTGGTTATTGCTCACAAAACCGGAGAGCTTGAACGTGTTTCACATGACGCAGGTATAGTGTATTCCAATAAAGGGAATTACATTATCGTAATTATGTCAGAAACAGATGACCACAGTGTTGCAAATGATCAGATCGCACGCATATCAAAAGTTGTTTATGACTATTTCATAAACAATTAGATGGTGCGTGAATTATCACTATAGGTCGATTACTATTAGTCTCGCGGATCACATTTGATATAATGAATATATGAAGAAAGAAAAACAGTGTACCTATTACGTTTCCGGCATGCATTGCCCTGCATGTGAAGTGCTTATTGAAAAAAAAATCTCCAAATTTCCTGGCGTAACCCATGTTGATGCATCCCTTTCTAAAAATGAACTGCAGGTTTCTTACCAAAAAGGAAGCAGAAAGTCACTTGATGAAATCAATAACGCGTTATTCGAATCTGGATATAGCGTATCAGACGAGCCAGTGGGAAATGTAGTCTTTGACCAACTTACCATCATGAGAGCCGCTGCAGTATTTGCATTTTTCTTTATTGGGTATCTCATTCTTGAAGATTCCAATATATTGGCTCAGGCGAGCGTAGATGGCAATTCGGGCATTATCGCTTTTTTTGTGCTGGGCATTGTAGCCGGTGTTTCTAGTTGCGCTGCTTTGGTGGGCGGTATCTTACTCTCTGTTTCCAAACAATGGAGTTCACTTTATGCGGGTGCGAAGGAGCATAAACGTGCTTTTCCCTTTATACTTTTTAATGCGGGGCGACTCGTGGGTTTTGCGGTATTTGGTGCAGCGCTTGGATATGTGGGATCTTTTTTCCAACTTTCTATTCAGCTTGCTTCAGCTATGACATTGGTGGTATCGGTCCTTATGATCACCATCGGGCTCCAGATGCTTCAGGTTCCTGGCTTTCGTAACCTCACCTTTCGACTTCCTTCATTTATAACGCGAAGTATTTCAGATGAAAGCAAGTTTAATGGCATATGGGGGCCATTTATGCTCGGAAGCTTTACTTTTTTCTTGCCGTGTGGATTTACCCTTATGGCACAAACGCTCGCACTTGCTACAGGGTCACCTCTCACAAGTATGCTTATGATGGGTGCTTTTGCATTGGGTACGCTTCCCATGTTGGGAGTGATTAGTTTTTCAAGTATTTCTCTGCAAAACAATAAGGCGCTTGCCGGAACATTTAATCTAGTGGTAGCTATTTTCATCGTTCTTTTTGGATTATATACGGTTAATTCGCAACTTAATGTATTGGGTTTAGTAAGTGCCAGTGATATACGAGCCGGCTTTACCTCAAAACAAATAGAGGTCAGTACTACGCTAGGAGCCAAGGTAGTTGAGAGGAACGGTAAACAGGTGCAGCAGGTAACCATGCAAGCAAAGGGATTTGAATATTTTCCTCAAACATTACAACTCAAGGCAGGCATACCGACCGAGTTAACGGTATTGAATGAAGGAATTGTGGGATGTGCCCGAGCTATGTTTTCTGCCGGGCTTTTTAATGATGTATTGTATTTGCAAGGCGATTCTTCAACTACTACATTTACCCCACAAAAGGGTTCATATAAAATTAGCTGCAGCATGGGTATGGTTACACCAGTTCGAGTAGAGGTTATTTAGGGTAAAAAAGAAAGAGCTGCGGGGATTGGAGGATGTTAGAACTTTTTTAGCCTTAAATAAGG
>JAQBTX010000053.1 GCA_027624795.1 bacterium
GGGGCGAAGTTGAATTTGTTTCGAGCCTCCCTACTGTTTCGATACAAACAGTATCCGACGAAGCAATGAAGATAGCAAATCGGGTTGACTTGTCCTTTGACGATAAATTAAAGCTCGGTGAGCATATAAGAAACAAATGTTATGATGAAGGATACCCATCGCCGGCTCTGGAGTTAATCTTGGGGATGCCAGGATCTACATTAGATGACTTTTATAAAGAAATTGAACTGATGTGGAACTTCAGATCATTTTCGACTTTCGACTTGGACGGGTGGTCTAATTTCAGGCACGATTATATGATTCTTCCGGACTCGGAATTAAACTCTAAAGAGTACCATGAAAAATATAAAATAGAAACGGTTGAGGTCTATTCTGATATTGTAGATGAAGATGGTATTGATAATGAGTATAGTTTATTTAAGAACAAGAAGACTTATTTTAAGACTATTAGAAGCTGTTACAGTTTTACTCATGACGAAATGATTGAAATGTGGATAATGAATCAATGTGCTCCGTGGTTTTTAAAGAACGTATATAGTAATATACAAGATTTAAAGATCGACCTTAAAAAGTTCGGTAAAATATGTTGGCGTTCTCTTAACAAATTACCGGGCTTTGAAGTTATTTTAGAAGATGTAAAAGATATTTTAAATCCCGATACCCACCCTAGATCTATTAGAAAACTACATACCCCAGATGGAGAATATATTTTTAGGGTACAAGCCATTGAGAATCTTTTGAACAAATATAAACCTATAATTGATTCGGAAATAATATCGCATTTTCTTATAAACAATTAATTGAAAGGTAAACCGTGGAGAATAACTGGAAAGATTTTTATACAAAGGGATTCTTTTCTACAAATGATCCTTTGGTTTTTTTACATTTAGAAAATTTATTATTATGGACGCGTTGGATAAAGATCCCGTGGGATAAAACGGAAAAAGTACCTATTAATAAAATATTTTTTAGGCGAGGCATGGAAAAGACCTCTAAAAAATTAATCGACAAATACATAATCGGCTATAATAAAAATGTTAGTATAAAATCTAAGGATATTTGGAGTGGGGCTGATCGTGATTCTTTTAAATGGCATAATGATCTAATAGAAGGTTCTAATCTTACGGTTTTATTATATTACAGTACGGTAAAAGAAAACACGGGTGGTGAACTTATGGTTAGAAAAGCTGAGACTAAAGAAATTACGGGGGTTCATCTTCCAGTAAAGTATGATATAATTTTTTTAAACCAATCTTCAGATTGGGAGCATAGGGTTTCTGATTTTGTAGATCCGAGGATGGAAAGAATAGTCATAAATTTTGGATATAAGATATAATGGATTTGATCATTAAGCCTACAGAGATTTGCAATTTCAAATGCACGTTCTGTTCTTCTACTCAAATATCTGAAGAGCATACTGCTAGACTCGATCTGAATAAAGTTTTTGCCTTTTTAAAAAGATTTCCGGAAACCCGAACCATAATCGTAAATGGTGGCGACCCGTTAATGATGGAGCCAACGTATTATTGGAGAATTATCGAGTACTTAGAAAAAAATAACCTACCTGCTACAATTTCTCTTACTACGAATCTATGGCCGTTTTTCGTAAAGCCTAAAAAGTGGGAAGAATTGTTTCTGCACCACAGAGTCGGTGTTGCAACGTCATTTCAATATGGTTCTGGAAGATTAAAAGGCGACTATTCGGTTTTTACAGAGGAAGATTTCTGGGGCGTATCAGATATGATGTTAGAAAGGATTGGTTATCGTCCGTCTTTTATTGCAGTTATAACCGAAGAAAATGAAGACACTGTTATTCAGACCGTAGAGTTAGCGAAAAAAATGGATGTTGTTTGTAAAGTTAATTATGCTATGGCAAGCGGTGACCAAAATAAGCCTTATAGGCTATCAAAGATATACGAAAAATACGTCGATATCTGGAAAGCAGGATTACATCACTGGGAGCATAATACGCAGCAAATGATGAAAAGGTTAAAGGGCGAGCCTACTATTTGTCCTCAGTCTAGAACCTGTGATGAGGGCATTCGAACTATTCAGCCCGAAGGAGATTACTATTCTTGCGGTGCTTTCGGCGACGACAAGGATAAAGCTATAGATTTTAAACATGAAATGAATGGCGGATTCGTTACGCCACTTCGGAATGATTTAGATCTACTTTCATTAAAGCAGTCGTGTTTTACATGTCTAATGTTTGAAATTTGTAATGGCTGTAAAAAGACTATAAAAGACTTAAAACGGCATGACATGGTTGAAGGGCACTGTCGTCATATGAAACAACTTGCGTCAGATATACTAAGAGTTAATGGAATAAATAAAACGATAACGCCATACGTTAAGGAATATGAGGAAGTATAAAATGATCAAAACAATTTTCCCTATTAGAATGCTAGTAGACGAGTTTAAAATAACGCAGGAGGAGGAAGTATCTTTATACTGCATTTCTCAGGCGATATTTACAGCGCATTTGTCAAAGAGCGGACTTGGGTTTGCTGAGACCGGAAATATAGGGTCTATTCCGATTTTCACAAAGGAAAATCTAAAAAAATATCCTGAAATTAAAAAGCTTTACGAATTTTTTGCGAAAAGTTTTTATTCTCTTGCAAATGAATATTCGCCTACCACAATGGATGAGATCTATGCATCCATGGGTGAAACCACAGGCAGACTCCCGTTTATGCGAAAAGGTGATTATAAGCAGATACACAATCATTCAGGAACCTCACTAGTTGCTGTTTATTATATGAGTGATGTTGATAATAAAAAAGAAGGGGGAAAACTTGTATTACACGATCCGTCTTTCAATAACACCATAAGATCTAGACCGAAGCCGACCCAAGAAATTGAGACGAAGAAAAATCGAATAGTAATTATACCGGGGTATATTTGGCATGAGGTAACACCTTACTTGGGAGAAGACGACCGAATAGCGGTTGTAATGAACATTACGCTGCCAGATTTCGAGCCTCTTGATAATTTGGATGCATGATAGTCTCTATTAACCCTTCTTACTTTTGTAATTTTCGTTGTGATTTTTGTTATCTTACAAAAGAGCAACTTGGTGATCAGAAGAGGATCTCAATGGAGAAATTGGATTCTCTTCTATCTCAAATTCCACAGATTAATCATATCGATCTATATGGAGGAGAGATAGGCGCTTTAAAAAAGAGCTATTTCTACGATTTAAAGTCAGTGATTCAAAAACATTATCAGGGTGAAATAAACTTAATAACAAATTATTCTATGCTTCACCCTGGCTTTTTTGAGGAAGACTTTTATCTATCAGTATCATATGATTTTGAAGCCCGAGAGAAGCACGAGTTAGTGTTTCAGAATATGATGATGTCGACTGTCCCGATCGCGGTACTCGTGCTCGCGAGCCCTCGCGTGCTCGAGATGAATGTTGATGATATGATCTCTATGTTAAATATGTGCACGTCGGTGGAATCAGTTGAGATTAAACCTTATTCTATAAATCAAGCAAATGAACATAATGTAACACATAATCAATTTGAAGAGTTTGTTTTAAAGTGGATTGAATCGCCGGTAAAGAAAAGATTTGAATTTATTAATTTAAATCGGATAAAGGCTTCCTATTCTAAAGAGTATAACGCATTCTCTGATAATCACATCTATATCACACCGAATGGTAAATTCGGTGTACTTGAATTTGATAAGAGTGATAGAGAATACTTCTTGGAGTTAGATAGTTGGGATGATTATCTAGCATGGACCGAAAAAGAAAAGGTGGGTATGAGTGATATTTGCAAGTCATGTAAATACTTTGGACATTGCTTAACTGAGCACTACAGATATGTAGAGAATCTTGATAATGGTTGTAACGGATATAAAGGACTTTTGGATTGGTATGAAAGAATGGAAAATAGCACAGGACGTGTTTCATAGACTAAATCGCAACCACGAAGACGATTTAAAAAATGTGGATATTACATTCTCTGATGGAACGGTGGCAGATGCAATACTTCACTTTAATCGTAAAGTAGATCATTGGATCTATCCTGCAAAAAGCTACTTTGTTGCCATATGCTATGCATCGTGGATATCCGAGGATTTTGGTGAGGGTTTTTATGACGTACTATCAGACCCAGAACTCCTTGCAGGAAACGATCCGTACTTTATTACCTATGAAAAAGATGCGGAGACTTACAATCGTATATTAGGAGCGATAACACTTCCAATACCGATGTGTGGAATGGTGCCAGACGTTCGCAAATATTATGAATCTGAATTCGAACTGGCTTTAAAAAAGTTATAAATATAATGAAACCTTAGGATAATATTGGAATCACTATGGCTAAAAAACCGGAAGTTTATCTCACAGATACTATAGAGACTTGGAGGCAGAAGACGAACCGACTTTCGTCAATTGTTGGTGAGCCCGATGATCTATCGACTACAAATAAAATTGACATAGTCTCTTCAATTAATGAAGTTAGACAATCAACAGGCACCGACTTTGTCAGAGATCAGATTTCTGCCATTACGACTGGTGGTGGTAATTATGCTTCATTATCATATAACAACAATAGTGGTGTGCTAACATTTACTACGAATACTTTGCAATCCGGTGACATACCCCAAATTGATGCATCGAAAGTTCCTACCGGCGTATTCAATGCATCGCAGATACCGTCCTTAGATGCATCCAAGATTACTACAGGTATAATCGATATTGATAGATTCCCACAATCTGTTAGAGATGGAGCAGGTGGTATCAGTGTGTCTACTACGGATGATCTACCAGAAGGTTCTGATAACCTTTACTTTACAACCGCTAGAGCTAGACAGTCTATTATTGCAGGAAGTAATATAACATATAACTCTACAACTGGTGTGATTTCAGCAACCGCCCCCGACGACGTCGTCGAAGTGGATCTTAATGTCGATCCTGATTACGATGCGCCTACGGATGGAGATAATGGCTGGGCGGCGCATTCGCTCGCGTCTGTTTACTTCTTTTTAGATACGAATAAAAGTGGAGGTAACAATTATTTTGGTATCTACAACGATATAGATCCCTATAATGATACAGTCAATATGGGCAATACCATATTTAAAGTTGGTGACACTGGCGATGTGAATGTTACCGGAGTTATTCGTGCCTCTACATCTGGAATTGAATTCACCCCTAATGCCTTCGGTGGCACAGGCGATACGGCAAAAATATATCTTACTGAAGCGGCCGGTGGCGGCGGCGAAGCAACGCAACTTACTCTACAAATGACAAATGATATAGATGATGAGATTCATTTAAGAGTACCTAGCGAAAATGGCGTAAAAATTAATGGATTTACAGCATACCATGAGGGTAACCTAAGTGCGGCAGCTCTTTCACCCAATGTATCTCTAGTCAGAGATGTTTTTATTGAGACCATTGTAAACTCAGGTGTATATTATTTTAATTCTTCCCAATACCCCGCTAACGTTACAAGACC
>JAQBTX010000054.1 GCA_027624795.1 bacterium
GTTTCGTTATGCAAAGATACGCTGGGATTTATTATTGCAGGGTAAGCGCCAAACCAAAGACCTACTTATCACTCGATGATCGACTTTTTTGTTCTTGACAATCTCATCAGATTATCAATTGCTCATTAAGCAGCCATATACTTTAATCCAGGTGTTCCTTCGATACGGCCTAAATCTCTTCCGCTCATATGTTTTTTAGAACAACGTAATGGGATAACCTCAGCAATTTTATTACTCATCTTATGAATAATAGATTTAGATTCATCTGATTTAAAAAGGAATTCAATAGATTCAACAACAGCTTTCATACGCTCTAAATCTCGTAGACTACCCACAGTTAATGCGGGTAGTTTGCGATTTATTAAGGCTTTCTGTTCCGGATGAAGAATTAGGCAATGGTCAGTCAGTAGGCTCAAGATCAGGCCTTTGCTTGATCCATCATCGCCTTGCTGCTTGGCCAATTGGCTCCAGCCTTCATAGGATTTCCAGTCTTGAATAAACACCTCTACGAGCCACCTCAGAGTATATGTTGTGGCTATATCAGTCAACCTCCAAGTTAAATCAGAGGCGATAAGATATCTATATTCCTCTTCTCCATCATATTTCAATGCAACAATAAATCTTTTGCAACCATGTGCTTTTAAAAATAGCCTAGCACCACCAATGTTGACGGCTTTTTTATCACCACCACGTATACTTAATTGTTGTGGAACCCCGGAATTTCTTCTAAAATATTCATCAACTCTAATATATTTTCCCCTACATTTTATTTTTTGATTGCGTTTGATTTGAGAGATAATCTGAACACCCAATAAATCTTTTGCATAACTGAAAAAACTTTGTGCCCCATATAAAGCATCAGCAAGAACACACTGTATTTTTATATCAGGAAAATCTACAGCAAATTGTTGTAATAAAAGTAAAGCTACTTTTTGTTTGCTAGGATAGTTTTGATCATCAATATCAGGTTTAACTGGACGCTCATTTTTTGGGAAATTTAGCCTTTTAAGTCGACTATTTTCTTTTCGCCATGAAGTCATACTTGGTTGAGGCATATAAAATTTATAACCAACAGGTATTGTTACTTTGTTAGTAATTAGTACTAACAATACAATCTCCTGCCCATTAAAATAACCACCCGTACCTTTATCTTTTACTTTGTGCGCCAAGCCTATTCTGGTTGTCTTTTTGCATCGCTTATTATCTGTATCATCTAAAGCCAATACTCCTTGTGTTATCCCGTAAGAATTTAAAATACCAGTAACACTGGCAGTAAGAAGTTTATCCCAATCAATTTTGCATTTCCTAAACATCTTAGATAAGGAGCCAGAACTATATTTACCGATTGTAGCTCGCTCAAAACGTTTCCAACATACTGTGTTGGTAAGCAATATTCCAGTGATACACAATGATAGCCAGATACGCTGGCTTCTTGATAATTTCTTGCTAGATATCTGCAGCAAACTTAAATTTAATTGATTAATAAATTCTTCACATAAGGATAACGGCTTCAAGCAAAACATCTTGTAAAATCAATCCATTGATTATTGAAACGGCAAAGCTACAGACTATATCAATGAAAATCAATTTTTTAATAGAGTCAAGAACAAAAAAGTCGATCATCGAGTATCAGCGTAGTAATGAAACTCTTGAAGCAAGTCACGTCACTTTTTTGAGCCCGCTTAATCCAGCGGTTGAGCTTGGCGACACCCGATTTTTTACTGCAATGAGTGTTAAATATTTGCGTCAATTTTAATGCTAGAGAATGCGCCGCCTTAAGCTTGGGGGAATGCTTATATAGTAAGGCCAGTTTGTCTCTCTCAACCTCACTCAGGCACTCATGGTTCTTTCGTAAAATCCACATCATCCCCTCAAGTAAGCTATATTCATCCTCTGGCAGCATGGCCTTCAATCGCTTCATTTCACTAATGCGCAACCTATCCAGTGGTTCACGGTACAGCTTGGAGACGTGGTATCTGTCGATGACCAATACACCCTCACCAAATACTTCTACTACTGCATATACAAAGCCGTCATACATGTCTGTACATACTGATTCAACAGTTTTTTTAAGATGCTCTGGAATGGACTTTAAAAATGCCAGAACATCATCCTTAAGCCTGCCAGAGAGAACGGCAATCACGGATACTTGCCCGTCTGGTGCGGACTTCGTGCTAATAACAGTTACGTAATCGTTGTATCCTTTTTTGACTGCAAACTCATCAATACCAAGAATTTTCAAACTACTATAGGAATCCAAATTAACCTCTGTAGCAATAGCTTTGTTAAGGGCATTCGTTACTTGATCGTAGCTGATTTTTTCTTTTTTGGAGACGTCTTCTACGGTACTATGAATAAGCTGACGCATTAAATAATCTGATAAACCGTTTGTTATATGTGACCCTTTCTTGCTCCAATCATAAGCCTCTGTAGTCGTTATTGATCCATCACAATGCTCACATTTATAACGCGCTGGAGTGATCACAAGATAGACTGGTGTGTCAAAAATAGGTAAGTGGCGAATAGTCTGAGTGGGCCCATTTCCATACCGGATTGTCGCGGGTTTTCCGCATTTATGACAGGGTGTTTCGGTCTTTAAGCTCTTCACCGAAAGGATGATTTCTCCTTTACTATTAGTTGCTTGCGATATGATTTCAATAGAGGGGATGTCCAAGGGGATACGCAATTCTGCCATAATACACGCGACGGTTAAAATACATGTCGACATGATAACCCTTACTGGGCTTGATTTCTATATCACTAGAAACCCGACAGAGCCTATTTAATTGGCGTACTTCGATAGTAGATAGCCACGAGTCCAAGTAAGCACTGGATTATTACCAGCATTTGGATCCACGACGCCTGCAAAGGTTGCGGAACTGCCTGTAAACAATCCATTTGTCCCGAATAAATAAGTATTCATGAAGTTGCCATTAGGACAAGCGTTTTGCATGAATTTATCATCTTTCACTGGCACTGTACCGTTGCAAAAACTTTCTAGCTTTTCTTGAAAGATGGTTGGATTAAAACCGGTTGAGGGGGTATATTTCACCTCTTTCGAGGTAAAGAAAAAATTATCAGTTCCAACAAATGGAGCCTTGCTTGTTTGTAAATCAGACTTAAATGAACTCAGTGTCACGATACCACCCTCATTATCTGTCCCATAGTTGTTTCTCGGCAGGGAAGTTACTTGAGCGTCAATAGTGTCATACATGCCCGAACAGGTGGTACTGTTATAAAGCGAGGGCACTTGCAGCAGAAGTTGAACCGGGGTAACTGTCGTCCATGGCGTCATTATATTGGTATTTTCCGGAAATGGATAGGTATTCGGCGGAGTCACCTGGGTCGAGGGATAAAGTTGAATACCACTTGTTTCTGTCGTGTTCGCCACCGTTGCACTGGCGGCATAACAATTTTTCCCGCCCGTGTTCAGATCATAGCCAAAGGCTTTGACATACTTGCGGGAATCATCTCCGCCCAACCCTAAGAATGTCTTGCTATAGACGTTAAAAGTAAAACCATTGATGGTGACTAAATAAACATTCCCCTCCCCACTTGGTGAGGTGTTGGTTGGAAAGGCGATTTGCATGGACGAGCCACCCACTTCAAAGTCGCCAACGGGGTATTGAACCGATTGACTGACAGTGGTATTGCCGCCAAAACTATTGTAGTAATAATCGTTTAGATTAATCCATGTCCAGACGCCTTCTTCACTATTACCATTGATGGTTTTGAATTCATCTACACCATATCCCCTGAGAGAAACATATTCCTTCATCTCAGTGTAGTATTGAAGAATTGCTGCTGTTGTAAACGCTCCGCCATTTCGAGTATCTTCTGTGCGCATGCCTGCCGTGGCAAACAGTTCAACTATCACTCGATCTTTCGTCAGATTCAAACCAGGATTGCTACGATTGAGGGCGGCAATCTCGTCATCCAATTTGACTAACCGAGGCTGAAGAACGCACGGGCCAACATCCTGTTTACCCAAGTCACTCGTCCCTGGGCAGTCCACTGGCAGCGTCTCACCCGAGGAGAGCTTAATCGTGCCGTTGCCATTAAGAAAGTCATTGATACCGTTATCCGCGGGAACGCCGGATGTCTTGTCATTAATGGTGATGATTTTCTCAATGATGGGGTAGCCACCATGTCCTAACGCAACCTTGTAAAAAGAAAGGCGAGTGCCACTGCTACCTGCATCAAATACAGCTGTGTATCTTGTGAATACAGGGTTTTTTGCTGTCACATTCAAAGCGTAGTTAGTCCCTGCACAACACGTTACACAACCACCTAAGCAAGCAAAAAGATGATGACGAGGATTTGGATCGTTCGCATTGACAGGACCTGTTACATTTAATTCCAAGGTACAGCTCGCATTGGATGCTAGTTGAAACGTAGCACCACAAAGATCAGGATACGCTCCGTCAACCGTCACTTGAGTGGTGTTCAGAGGAACATATTTAACAAAATTTCCCACGTGCAAACTGCCGGTAGTATTCGTAACGGTATAGAGTGCTTTTACACTACTGCCAATAGTCACCTGGGTTGGTAATACTGTACCTGCTTTCGGAACAATGCTAAATACAGCTGTATGACCGACTATGCTGCTGATACCCAACAGAACGAAAACCAAAAACGACATTATCCATTTGAATTTTGTGTTCATCCTTTAGTCCCTTGTCCACGGAATAAATGTAACTTGCGCGAGAATCTGATTGGCATATATATGCGATTGTTTCAACGTACTTGAAATTGGAATCTCATCTATTTGAGCGCTACCGGTATTTGCCGATCCCAAATCTGTAAATCGATAAGCCACACCTATTCTGAATGATTTAGATAGGCCCATATCGATCCCAGGTCCTATTGCATAGGTAAAGCTGGTGTTTTTGTGATTAGAAAATGAAGGGGTAAATTCGAGAAAAGGTGGCACGCTCGTTTGATAATCAGATGTTTTATTGAAAGCCCCCCCTATGCCCACCATCAAAAAAGGTTGAATCTTGTCTTTTGCAATCCAATACAATTTACCCTCAGCTAACAATTGTTGGCTTTGTGTCTGATATTTATAGCTATAGGTATCATCAGATGCTGAGTCAGCCCCTTGGGTTAAGGTACCTTTTGTAGACAGGGAATTGGGTTGATAATAACCCAATCCGGCAATGAATCCCCATGATGGCGTACGCCTAATTTCAGAACCTACAAATCCGCCCCACAACATATTGGTGGTATTGGAGCCTTGTGGTTTGTAGGTATAGCTACATAAATCTAAGGGTGTAAATGATTGGGATTGGCCTAATTGCGAGAGGGACGCACCTGCTATGAATGTAAAAACCGGTTGCAGTTGAGAGGAAAGCGCAAATAATACATTTGGCAGAGCGAGTAGAATAAAAAAAGATGTAACTGCTCGGTCTCTACCATGAACCCGACGTTCCGCGGAATGGAAGCGGAATCCA
>JAQBTX010000055.1 GCA_027624795.1 bacterium
TCAGGAGTGTATGATAAAATCTTGACACTACCATTTACGGGCAAATGGAGTGAAACTCTGGCATTCTGCAGCGAGCAAATTGGATTAATATTGATAGCTCTTAGTGAATCGACTAAATTATCATCTTCCATTAACTGGTGAGAAAGATGCATGGTACCATGTGGCGGTTCTTGATCAAAAGTTATATGCATTGGTCCATACGCACCAGCATGATTAATGTCATTTCCGCCAATAACACTGTGCGATGAGCCTATTGGAAACTCATGTTGACCTATTTTTACTACACCGTTTCTAACATCTATAGAAAGATCATTAACGGGTACTTTATCTCGTGTGGGATGATACTCATCTACGACACAGCGCCATATGTATTCTGCTAAAATTGGATCATCGAGTATGGTGTCTTTAACTGCACTGCGAAAGCCTGCTGGATAATATGTGTTTTTTTCGACCGAAGAAGGATGAGGTCTTTGTTCTAGTGATAGTTCTCTTATTGAACGAGTTATATCCATGATCAATTATAAACCTACTTAACTATATTGATGAAGCTTGTATGTATTTAATATGTATGATTTGTGCCTAGTGACATATCTCTGTTTATTTTCAAAATACGATATACTAATCATATGAATCCAGACTCTTTCGTACACATTGCCCACACATTCACCCAACACCTCACCTCAGCATCTCAAAATAAACCTTCTTCCCTCCCCTTCATCCGCCACACCCTAGCATCATATCCAATTGTAAATGATGGCGAGACATTTCAAATCATGGTTATAGGAGGAAGCATATATCAGAAGGCACTTATGAAAAAAGCTGGTGGCACGATTGAAATGGTATCTCATGCAGAGGGAGAACAGCCGCCCTTTCCTACCAAATCGGCTCTCATGGAATTTCTTGCAAACCATATAGATCCCCAGGTAACCGTTGTAGCAGTTAATTTTGCCTACGAATTAACTCCGGTAAATAGAGATGGCATGCTTGATGGCATAGCGGCCAGAGGAGCTAAGGAAAATACCTTCGATGGCCTGATTGGCCAGATGTTGGGAGAAGAAATAGAAACATATTTTCAAGAATCCCACAATCGAACTCTTAAAGTATCTTGTGGAAACGATACTATATGTCTTCTTCTTTCTGGACTTATGACAGAACCATGGGACCATTTGGCAGCGGGAATAGTAGGAACCGGATTAAACTTTGCTCTCTTCTTAGGTGAAAATGAAGTGGTGAATTTGGAAGCTGCTGCATTTAATGGATTTGCCCAATCAGACGCTCTAAAAGCCATAGATGCCGCATCGGTTTCACCGGGAGAAGCTCTGTCTGAAAAAGCGGTATCGGGTGCTTATCTATACCAGCATTTTAATTACCTTATAGAACAGGGGAGTTTAGATTGCAAACCAATTGCATCTACCAAAGAACTTGATGATTTGGCAACTTCAGATGATGTGAAAGTATCCAATGCTGCCAAACAGGTGATTACTCAATCTGCATCTTTGGTAGCAGCGCAAATTGCGGGCATACTGCAATTTCAAAAAAGAGACATCATGTTTATAATGCAAGGAAGCTTATTTTGGAAAGGAAAAACCTACAAAGAACAAGTTGCTGAAATGGTACAAAAACTCGTTCCAAATTACACCGCCACTTTCAAACGAGTAGAGCATAGCGACTTGTACGGCGCTGCAAAGTTAGTGGTGTAGCAATGTTTAACTGAGTCTGACTCGGTTTGATGTTTGGGTGAATGGTATAATGAATCATATGGTTAATCTAAATCCAAAATATGTCAAATTCATTACTTCTACGTTACAAAAGCACTTAAATAAAGATGTGTATAGATATTTTATTTTTGGTTCGCACGCTACTGGTTCAAGTAGAAAATACAGTGATATAGATATTGGAATAGTAGGAAAAATGCCAGTAGAACTCCACACTCTTTCTCATATCAAGGGCGACATTGAAGAGAGTAATATTCCTTACCGGGTAGATATCGTGGACTTTTCAAAAGCAGACAGTAAATTTAAAGAAGTCGCTCTGTCAGAAGTGCATTATTTACATTAATTAATACGTTATATATGACTAAATTAACCCGCCTTATTGATGATCTAGATAACGCTATCAAACAATTAGATGAAGCTACACAGCTTGAGAAAACACGCATAAATCAGGATGCCACTATTCAGCGATTTGAGTTTACCTTTGAACTTGCATGGAAAGTGATGCAGGAGTTAGGACGAGAAAGTGACAGAACCACCTATGGTCCTCGAAACTCTATAAGAGAAGCAGGAAACACAGGTATTATAGACAATGTAGAACTCTGGATGACGTTTTTGGAATCACGTAATATGACTGTTCATACGTACAATGAAGCTACTGCAAATGAAGTCTATGAGAAAGCCAAAGAATTTGTACCAATAGTAAAAACTTTTCAATCATCTGTTGCTGCATATGTAAGCTCGTGACCTCCTGACAGGTACTCCATAGCGACTTGTACGGCGCTGCAAAGTTAGTGGTATAGTAATGTTTAACGTGGTGTAACCACGTTTGACGTGGTGTAAATGGTATAATAGGAGTATGAAAAATCCCAATAAACTACCAGAAAAATTGAAGCCACTTTTTTGGGATACTGACTTTGAAACACTTGATCTTCATAAAAAATCGCATTATATTATCAATAGAATATTTGACAAAGGCACCATTGATGCCATTAAATGGGCTCGAAAAACCTACCATGAAGATGTGATTAGATTTTCATTGATGAAACTTCGAGATTTTTCACTTAAAAGCGCAACGTTTTGGGCAACTATTTACGATATACCATTTAATCAAATGACATGTTTACAAGAACCTTATCTGAAAACACGGCAGCAGCTTTGGCCACATTAGGCAAGTCTAACATTTGCAACGGCGCTTATCTGGCAGGCGGTACTGCTTTGGCACTTCATCTTGGTCACCGTATATCTGTAGACCTTGATTTTTTTAACCCTCTCAATTTTGATTCTCACGAAATCGTTACTAAACTTAAATCTTTAGGAGACTTCGAATCCGACCAACAAACAGAAAAGACCATTAATGGGATATTTAACTCAGTCAAATTCAGTTACTTTTATTACTCTTATAAACTTATTGCAAAAACCGTTGATTTTGAAGGAATTACACTTGCAAGCTTGGAAGATATAGCAGCTATGAAGCTTGTTGCTATAACAGATCGAGGTACCAAAAAAGATTATATTGATTTATATTTTCTTGCGCAGAAGTATTCATTTGAAGAAATGTTTGATTTTTATGAGAAAAAATATGGTCTTATTGATACTAACCGTATGATTATTCTTAAAAGCATGGGCTACTTCATAGATGCTGATGAGTCTGAAATGCCACTTATGATTGAAAAGATTAACTGGGAAGAAGTTAAAGCATTCTTCATATCGCAAGTGCTGAGATTGTCCAAAAAATATCTTTTTTGATACATATTTAATGTGCTTAAATAAGTTTATTAAGTATTTCGAGGCTATATAATTCAGTATGATAGAGGGGCACAGACCTACAGGCATACAAGTAACATCTTTTTTACCTCATGAATCTGCACTGGCTGCAGCACAGGCATACACTGGATTACCATTTCATGTAACAGGATTTGGAGCAGTTGGTGGAGGAACGATTCCGGCAGTCTGGAAAGAGGTAATAAATGCTCAACAACGAGTAGATACAACTCTTGATACGCCCAATCCAATAAATCGATCTTGGCAACTAAAAAAACCCCTTCCATTTAGTACACTGCTATACGATTTACCCCGTGATGAAAAGGGGGACGCTTTGTCGTGGAACCAAATGATCCCATACTATAGTAATGACCCCGATTGGATGAATCAACACATTGAACACCGAAGTCAACCAGGTAAGCACCTGGTACTTGCTCATCATACCGTTGGGGTTGCTATGGAAACTATTTTGGGAAACCAACTTCCAAATGGGAAAGACCGCATAGTAGCTATGAGATATCACTCCCAACTTCTTCCCGCTACCCAAGCAGCTTCTCCAGGATATTTTTTAAGTACATATGGTTCAATTGATCCACAAGATTTAAACTTCCGATCTGACACTAAGTATTTATGGGACACACAGATGCAGGCAGTTCAAGCAGGGGATATTCATTTTATTTCTACCGATCCTGAACGTATTGCGACAATTAATGCAGTTGTACAAAACGGATGGCTTAGTAGAGAACAGGCCGAAAATAGATTTATGACGGTTCCCATTTCGATTGATACTGAAAAATTTCAACCTGATCCAGATGGTAGTAAAAGACTTGAACAAATAAGGAATATGTGTATTCGAGATAGAGGGCTGCTTAACCTTGATTATCGTAAAAGATTTATCGGAACCGTTAGTAGAAGAGATCATGAAAAAAATATTTGGGATCTTGTTAAAGCTTATGGACAATTTATACGAAGTATAAGAGAGAGCGATCTTGATACATTGCCCGATCTGCTTATTATTGGTGGACCGACAAATAAACCAGGGGTGGTGGAAAAAGAACAATCTATGCATAGGTATTTAGATGAACTTCCTGAAAAACTCAGGTCCAAGATTCATATCTCATTAACACCGCATGCTCATGAAGAAGTGGTGCACATTATGGATATGGAAATATACCCTTCATGGGAAGAATCATTCAATATTTCAGAAAAAGAAGCACGAGCAGCTGGTAAATTAGTTGCATTATCAAGAGGCGCCGTGGGTCACCAAGGCACGAATACCCAAGATACTGCAGTATGGTTTGATCCATTACCATTGGATGAAGACCTAGGAAATGCGGTTTCCTTCAATCCAGTATTTCATGCTGCTATGGAATTCCAAAATAGCTTTAACCCAAAAACTAAACCATCAAAATCTACACAAAAATATGTTGAGATTGCTTATACAGGAAGAAATCATGTGAATCAAAATTTCTCATCCAATGTAATTCTTGATAAAACTTTATCTGGAATCGATAGACGATTTCCAGGCTTTTTTACTCCTGACCAATATTCTAAGATTTACCACGGAGTACAGATGTCTAGTTAATTTGGTACACTGATATCATATGGATACCACCAAACAAGCCCACAAACTTGCACTCGATTACCTCCTTCAAAATCAAACC
>JAQBTX010000056.1 GCA_027624795.1 bacterium
TTGGTCCAAACTCCATACGCCCTTGGAACCAACCCAAAGCTTTCCCCGCTGCGAGATCCTGAGCACAAATTTTAAACAACGCTTCATCTGACAAAACTTCAAAATCAGCACCTATAGATGCTAGTCTCTGCTCGATTTCTTCTTGGTTAAAAGAGGGTCCCAGATAAGCCCCCTTCATTGCATCTTGATGACCATTAACTGTTCTAGACTGCTTTTTGAATAAGTAATGAGCTGAGTAGGCGGCACCTAATGCACCGCCAGCATCTCCAGCAGCGGGTTGAATCCAGATGTTTTCAAACTTACCGTCACGTAATATTTTTCCATTTGCAACACAATTCAAGGCCACCCCCCCAGCAAGACATAGATTTTTCATCCCAGTCTCTCGAGCGATTGAGCGAGTTAATCGTAGCATGACCTCCTCCGTCACAACCTGTACAGAAGCTGCTAAATCCATATGTCGTTGAGAGAGGGGTTCGTCCGATTTACGAGGCTTGGCTCCGAATAATTCATCAAATCGATTACTGGTCATTGTTAGTCCAGTACAGTAATTAAAATAAGTTTGATCTAAACGAAATGTACCATCAGACTTGAGGTCAATGAGGTGATCGTATATCTTTTGTACATACTTTGGTTCACCATATGGAGCTAGGCCCATAACTTTATATTCACCAGAATTAACTTTAAACCCTGTATAGAAGGTGAAGGCAGAATAGAGTAAACCTAGTGAATGAGGAAAGTGTATTTCTTTGATGACCTCTAGTTTATTACCTCTTCCAAGTGCAAGCGACGTGGTTGCCCATTCACCGACACCATCGATGGTTAATACTGCTGCCTCCTGAAATGGAGAGGGAAAAAATGCGCTAGCAGCATGACTCAAATGATGTTCACCAAATAACAAACGATTTTCCCAGTCAAAATCCGGTGCGAAGCTTTTGAGCTGTTTAAGCAACAGGTCTTTGAGAAACAACTTTTCTCTTAACCACACTGGCATGGCCATACGGAAAGAGTTGAAACCACGAGGAGCAAAGGCAATGTATGTTTCTAGTAGACGCTCAAACTTCAGAAACGGCTTGTCATAAAAAGCGACATAATCTACCTTATCAAGAGAGA
The DNA here is from genome assembly GCA_027624795.1 of bacterium. Lineage (GTDB taxonomy): Bacteria > Patescibacteriota > Microgenomatia > UBA1406 > GWC2-37-13 > UBA1450. The sequence goes on from JAQBTX010000056.1 coordinate 1,111, forward strand.
TGCCGGCTTGCTCTAAGCAGAACTCAATTGCTTTACGTGGAAAGCTGGGATCATGTTTTTTACGAGTGAAGCGTTCTTCTTGAACGGCAGCCACAACTTCTCCATTTCGAAGTAATGATGCGGCACTGTCGTGGTAATATGCTGAAATACCTAAAACATAACTAACCATGCTAAAACAACGTATAAATAAATGGAGCGACCGCCGATCCTTTAGCAAAGACGATAAGTGCGCCAAGCAAGACCATTATTATCACAATTGGCATTAGCCAGAATTTTTTGCGTACACGCATGAATAACCACAACTCTCTAATGAACGACATTGTGAGACCCCTTAAAATTGATTGATCATAGAGCTCGATTGACTTTCTTTAGTCGATTCGCGCTTGATCCAGTAACTTTTAGTATTATCATCAAATTTGAGCCTTAGTGGATCATGTCCTATCAAGCGCATAAACAGACCTATAGGCATAACTACCCCAAAAAACAAAACACCCAAGATAATGGGGCTTACGATAGAGTGAAGAAGTAAGCCAAAACGAGTCCACCAATGATTTAGAGGACCAAGCAATTTTGGCTTAGCCAATGCAAGTAATAAAAACAACCCTGATAGAACTAAAGACCATAGCTGGATAGAGTACCCAAACAATAAAGGCAATATCCCAACAAGAATAAATACCACCGTAAAGACCAGACCGAATGTGCGGTTTGATGAGGTAGAGATATCCTCATTCCGAAGTAACATTTCATGAGGCATTTTTTTGTTTCCTGTAATGTCTTAAAATTAATATAGGCCGTTGATTAAGTCAAAGGTAATATGGCATCAAAGAATCTACTATACCTTATCATTAAATATTTTCAGAACTTTTGGAAATAGTAATTGGCTTACAATTTCGTGACCTAATTTATTCAAGATTTAGATTTCATACTTTAGGACCTTATCAAAAAACATTTTATTAATAATGTTTTGTATTATAGTAGATATTTAAATAAGCTAAAATAAAAAAAGCTTTAAATAACACTCAATATGAAATTAAAATCCGACGAAGTTTATTCATCAATGAGACACGCCAATGCCATGGCAACCTTCTCATCAAACCGAAGTAAACCATTTTTAAGTTACTAATGAGTTTGTTGCCTCTAGTTAAAAGAGGCCTCTTATCGATAGCTAATTCAATTCTATTTTCACTCGCCCACTTTAATGATTGGGGAATCCAACAGCCCTTCTCAATCATATTACGATATTCGCATAAGGGTTGCGTTAAGCCATAAAACCTATCGGAATAGGACGTGCGGTAGGAACCAAGGATCTCAAAATTCCAAGGATTCTCTCCTTCTATAAGTAAGCTCGTCAAATATTCTCGATCCCAAAACCCGCAAACCGTAGCCCGATAAGGGGCTCCTTTGGGATATAAACCCACTTTTGGGTTTTCAGTAACCTCTAAATGGATAGGAATCGCCCAGTATTTAATATGCAATGCATCTTTTTCTGCCATGCATGACAGGGCTGACTGAAAACCTACTTTATCAATAGGAGATTCTAAGAATAAGTCCTCAAGAATGATAAATAGTTTTGGTTCTTTAATCTGGTTTAAAATTCTCTTTAGACTTGTTGACCAGTCTAAATCATTCCCGGATAAAATAGGAATTACACCAGGCTCTTTGCATTGCGCCAAATTACTTCCAAGGTATATTGTGTAATTTTCCGTAGGAAAAAAACGCCGAAACTGCAGTAAAAAGGGTCTCCACATATCGGCATATTTGTCGCAAGACAATACCAATACTGCTAGTTGTTTATCATTCATAATCTCTCCAGATGAAAAAATTATTATAACGTTTCTCTCCACCACCCATAACAATTTTACTCATTTACTTGCTTGTCTTGGGTGACTTTACTAGAGATAATAATCATGATGCAGATAACCGCGAGATAAGCACTTGCAAAAAAAGCAGATATCGCCGCCAATAGGTAAAATAATGCCTGAGACCAATGAAATAGGGTAAGCGAAAGAGATTCGCTCGATGACAATTGATTAGAATTATCATGCGTTTCTGATTGAATATTCAGATCTGAGATATTCCATTCGTTAACGTAACCACGACGACCACTTGTCTTAATCTTTGAAATGTGCTGTTTCCATAAATACGCTATATTTTTACTCCACTCTCCAATGACATTGCGCGTCTCGCCTGACGACATTGAACTAGTGTCAATATAAAGGTGCCAACTTGGATGAGGGTTCTGCTGTAAAATAAGCTCATCGTTTTGTTCGTGAGCAAATAACTTAATATTTATTTTGGATGGGTTTTCCACTTCAATTGAAATATTTTTTGCATCAACTAAAGGTAATGCATCCCTATCTTCGTAAACTGAAAAAAACCTGTTCTCAAACTTAAGTAACAGCTCTCTCTTGGCATAGTTATACATCAATGATTTGGAATCATCTGCTTCCAAATCATTGCGAAATATGTAATACCTAATGGAAAGCTTACTCAGTTCATCGAAATTTCCTTTATGAAGAACATCCATGATTTTTTCATGTGTAACTCTTCCCATACTCGACGACTCAGATGCATAAATAAATGGTAGTTGTATTATTTTTGGCAATAAATCTTGCCCTGTATGCTCATCCCCTTGACCTAATCGGTATCTACCGAACTGTATGGCAGGAGATGATATTACATATCCCCAGGCAAGTTCACCCTCATTCATATAATCTGCAAGTTCACGATATTCAATAGGGATATGTATCACTCTGTCAAAGCTAACTTCTGTATTTTCACCCTTAATAGCTTTACCTGTCAGTAAAGGCCAGCTTTGAATAATAGCCACAAACAATACAAGTCCCCCAACATATCTAGAATATTTAGGTTTAATTACCCCTCCAGCTAATATAAGAAGCACGGCAATGGACAACACGATTGAAAAACCAAATTTACTGTAAGGTGATCGAAATACATTAAAGCCTGGTAGGTGTTCCAACATAAACAAATATATTCCACCTAATGGTTCCTGAGCCCCTTTTGCAAAAAACCAAAAAAACAAAAACAACACAAAAAATATAATAATTCGGATATTATTACTTGAACGAATGATACCTAAAATAATTATGCTATAAAGTATAAACGGGGCCAATAGAGCAGCAGGAGTACGAAAAAATTCAAAAAAAGTGTAAATATTCCTTGGCCACCATTCTGTATAAATTGCCCAGGAGAACCACATGAGTCCCATATAAAGCATTCCTCCTTGAATGTTTCCATACGTTTCACCACCAGAGATATTCTTTGTATCTATTGCTAAAAAGAACATTTCATAAAATACCATCAGATGGATAGCAAAAAGAGGTATACATACAACAAATAACAACAATAAACGCTTTAAAATTTGAATAAAATTCACATCATCAAGAAACGTGCGAATTACTATGTACAATCCAAGTAGTATAATAAATGGAGCAAAAAAATAGAGGGCGAATGACATAAGAAATAGCAATAATGCCAAAATAAAATAACCTTGTTGATTTTTAGTATTATGAGGTTTGAAGTTCGATTCTGAAAAAAACGTCACTTCCCACCAGTAAAGCGTTAATGGTGCTAAGGCATAACAAATAAGAAGGGTCAAACTAAATCCATTACCATGCCAGTAAATTAGAGTATATGTGTTAAAGCTATACCACAGGCTAACCGCAAAAATAATAAATTCATTTGGCTTAATAATAGAAAGCCTACTTAGCCGTAAAAATCCAAAATATGGCAGCAGCAAAATAATAAGTAATTTCAAAAAGTATAAAAGAAACTGACTACCTTGAAGATTCAATCCAATGGTA
>JAQBTX010000007.1 GCA_027624795.1 bacterium
AAAGCCATAAATATCTCAAATCCTTGGATGAATGCGATTGTTCCTGCGGTAGGTTTTTATCTTTCAACACTCACCATGCCATATTTTAGAGCATTGTGGGAGAAGTATATTTCTAGATAACAGCAAATATATGTATTGACAATAGCAATACAATTAGTTATACTCATTTATAATGCAAATTGATATCGAATATAGTGAAGAGAAGAATGAGATATTAAAAAGAACTCGAAATATTAGCTTTGAAGATATAAGAGACGCAATAGAAAATGATAGATTATTAGAGGTTATTAATCATCCAAATAAGAAAAAGTACAAACATCAATATATACTAATAGTAAAAATTGATAATTATATCTTTGCTGTTCCGTGTATTTGGAACTCAAAAAAGAAAGTCTTTTTTCTAAAAACAGTATATCCAAATAGGAAATTAACAAGTAAATATTTAATATAACATATGAAAAAAACAAACAAACAATTTGATCCGTTCAAAAATCTCATTCTTGATAAATACGAAAAGGAGATTGAAGCTTCTTTGGAAAGAGGCGAGTGGGTGTCAGCTGAGAACCAAGAAAAAATGAAAGAAATGTTCAAAGATGCCGCTATGAGACACAGACTTTTACAGGAATCAAAAAAAATAACTTTTCGAATAAATCAGGGTGACCTCATTCGGCTAAAAGCAAAAGCAAAAGACACCAATATTCCTTATCAAACACTTCTTGGCGCTCTTATACGCGACTACGTAGATGGCGAATACAAAATTACATTATAGTTTTATGAAACTAAACGCCGTTGGAGTTACCACAAGTAATTTTTCAAAAACACTTGAGTTTTATGAGCTTTTGGGATTTAAGTTTCCCGATGGGGTGGGAGATGGGGCGCACATAGAAACTGCGATTACAGACAGTTCTGCTAAACTCATGATCGACTCTAAAGATATGGCCAAAGACATAATCGGTGAAGATCAAAAACCAGGAAATCACTCTTCATTTGCAGTACAGTATGATTCAGCTGAAGAAGTAAATGATATCGCCTCAAAGATCAAATCAGCGGGATTCACCATTATCAAAGAACCATGGGATGCGTTTTGGGGACAAAGGTATTGTGTTGTTGAAGATCCAGACGGATATAAAGTAGATTTATATGCAGAGCTTCCTAAAAATCTTTAAGATACTCATCAAAAAATGCTACAGTCCGCTCCATGGCAGTATTAAAATAGGGTGAACTGATATTATGATCTGCACTGGAGTACTCGTATAGTTCATGGGTCATAGTAGAATCATCCAATATGGAAACAAGGTTTCGACTATACTCCACACTGACCACAGAATCTCCTACTGCATGATGAAGTTGCAGAGCGCTGGTAATGCCGTCTAAATAATTAGTGGGAATCACTTGCTTCCAAAAAGCGTTATTGCGGTCAAATTCACCATGAGTATCGTAGAGTTCTTTTCTATTGTTTTGGTACTCAGTAGGAATTGGTGACCGTTGATAGCTGCTATCATTGAGTCGATACTCCTGCAGATCGTCATAGGTATATACAGCGCCAGCCCAAACTACAGCTGCGGGAATATCTTGAGCAGCAACAATACTTCGGAGTACTACATTGCCCGCCATACTGTGCCCCCACAATCCAATAGCGTCTGGATTTACAAAATCAGTATTCTGGAGTGCCGCCCGGGCACTGAGTGTGTCTACAATGTAATCTGATGAGAAATACGTACCACCCGCTCTTCCTTCTGAATCTCCATGACCACGCAGATCAATCTTAAAGACCACGTATCCACTTCGTGCCAAATAATCTACATAGACTACATACTTTGTTGTTGTTTGGTACTCATTTGGCGGAATATATCCATGAATAAATACGATGGCAGGCCACCCCTTTTTTGGTTGGTCTCCTTGAGGAATAGTAAGCAGGCCGTTTATTCTCAAGCCATCCGAATCATAACTTGTTAGATACGAAGTGTAAGTGCCATACGATTCGTATTGCTCTAATTCACTTAGTGAACTTTCATATGTGCTTTCACGTAAAAAAGGGATCGTGAGAGCATCATAAGGGCCGGGAGTGGGAGTGGGGGAGGGGCGCATATTATTTATTACATCGAGCGCTTTCCGAGATATACCTGATTCACCAGATATATATTGTTGATAAGCAAGAGCTCCTAATAGTAGTCCAATCCCAATCACCAGGAGCATTATGATTTTCCTCATATCTTTTTATTGTACGGTATGAGGAAAAGATTACATGTCAAAATCATATACTTTCATACAGTAAAATAAAGATGTGGGAAAAGAACTTTTATTATCAACGTTGGGAATAATCGCGGGACTCATAATCGGCATCATAGTGCAGGTCATCATTTCTCCAAAAATTGAAGCTCAAGATGCAGCTCCATTTATACCTCTTAAAAAACACGTCGTGGGATTTTTACCCTATTGGTTACTAGATAAAGCAGATAACGATTATTCTCCGTACCTCACCACTCTTACTTATTTTGCGGTTACATTGGAAGAAGATGGGCACATCATGACCAAAACGAGCGAGCAGGAATCTGAACCAGGATGGTACGCGCTTACTTCTGGCAAAGCTGATCCGCATCTAAGTAAAGCAAAAGAAGATGGTATGGATTTATCACTTGCGGTGTTTATGGCAGGGGAGGAGGAGATTGGCGAGCTCATCGAATTTCCAGAAAAACATGCTGAAAATCTGTTGGAAGATATTGTTCCTCTTATGAAAGAGTATGAATTTACCGATCTTAATTTAGATGTGGAGAGTGTGAATGAAGCATCACCAGAAGAGCGTATGAACTTTACCATCTTTACTAAAACACTTAAAGAAGGACTTGATGATGCAGGTGTAGGAACACTTTCTATAGATATTAGTCCCACCGCATTTATAAAACCATATTTAGTAGATCCAGAAGGTGTGGAACCATACATCGATACCATGATAGTCATGGGGTACGACTATCACTGGCCAGGTTCTACAGTAACTGGTGCGGTAGCTCCACTATATGGATATGGTACATTTGCCGAATTTGATGTGGCAACAAGCATCACTGAAGCAAAAAAAATTATTCCTGCACATAAATTAATTTTAGGCATTCCCTTGTATGGGTATGGGTGGGAGACTATTGATACGTTCCCGCGCGCCGCAACAATGCCAAGCAGTGGTACGGTAGCAAGTAATAGAAGAGTTGAAGAATTGCTCACAGAATGTGATCAATGCGAGAGGGGAGTGGAGAAGGAGTCTGAAGAGGCATATGTCATATATCCAAACAATGACACAGAACTCTATCATCAGATATTTTACCCTGACAAACAAGCAACACAGGTAAAAGTTCAGTTTGTTAAGAATGAGGAACTGGGAGGATTGGCACTGTGGGCACTGGGATATGAAGGGAAAGATATGTTAGAGCCATTGAAAGATTTATAATCTCTCACTTTCCCGTGAAATATCATCATAGAAAAGTGATTCACCTTCATCGAGTATTTCATAATTTGTTTCATATTCCAAACCGTTCCAAGCCGCAGTAGCAGATCCTTCAATCACTCTCACGGTAACTTCTGATTCCTCAATTTCTTGATCTTTATTCTCTGTTTCATGTAACGTGATAGAAATTGCACCTTCATTGAGTTTCACTAACAAATGGCGAACTCGGATAGAGAGGGGAATGGAGGATGTACCTTTTGAATACTCCACTTCTCCTCCATTGTGGGCTACAACAATAGTCGCCGGAAGGGTTTGATTAAATGAAATTGAACTATTTGAAAATACATCTATTTTCATTTCATTGTCAAATACTATGGTTACTTCACCATCAGTTCCCGTTTCTATTGCTTCTCCTTGTTGAATAGAAATCGGTGCATCGAGGAGCGCAGATTCAGTAGCAGTGCGAGATTGCCATAATACTTCGCCATCCATAGAGGTTATTGATCCTTGGAGCGTATCTGGCGGGGCTTGAGAACTATCATATGATTTAACTTCATTTAGCTCTACATCTGACGCTTTAGTATCTGCAAGTGCTACGATTTGTACATAAAGAATAGATACACCAATACCAATAAGAAGTGATATGCTAAAAATGAGAACGGTGCGATTCATAGGAGAAGTTATCCAAACGTAAATGCAAATAATTCTATCTCACCTGCATCAAATATGAGCTCTAATGTGTGCTCTCCTGGTTCGGGGAGCGATATTATATGATATAGAGTATCTTTATTGACTGTCACAACACCACCAGTAGTATCTTTTCCAAAATATTGAACTACCCCATCTACCTCCACTCTTACGTTGGCTAAGTCACCAGTTGGTCTCATAACTAAAAACACCTCTTTTGCATGAAATCGCATATGAAGCGTAGATCCCGCACTTGGCTTTGAATACTCTTTGGTTATGGTCCATTCTCCATCATATGCAAGTTTATTTCGCATGATGTGTACTGGTCGTGTATAGGTTTGTGCAGCGTTTTGTGTGATATTTTCAGGTGAAGAAAAATTCTCAATTCGCCCATAACCTAAATATATTTCGGGTGTTTGACTGTAGGTTTCATACGTAACGTTATTGACATCTTCATTGATATTTGTTGCTCCTGCTTCTTTTAATAGTTCTTGAATTACGCGTTCACTTTCATCGTATTTTCCTTCACCAAAATGCCAATACCGTATGTAGCCATCTTTATCGATAAAATATTTAGCAGGCCAGTACTGGTTATTGTATGCACGCCACGTAGCAAACGCATTATCTTGCACAATGGGGTATGTGAGTTCAAAATCTTTTATAGCTTGTGCCACATTGTCAGGGTCTTTTTCAAACTCAAATTCTGGCGCATGAACGCCGATTATTACCAATCCGTCATCTTCATATTCAGTCCACCAATCACGAAGATAAGGAAATGTTCGTTGACAGTTTATGCATGAGTAGGTCCAGAAATCGATGATTACTACTTTCCCTCTTAACGATTGTAACGTGAGTGGGTCAGAGTTAAACCATTCTCCTCCAGGAATGAGTTCTGGCGCCAACAGTTCTTTTGGTTGCAAAACAGGTCGATCGTCTTTTATCAAAAGATCTGTATAAGGTGATTCATTTCCTTTCAGTGCATTAAGTGAGTTTTCAACTAACTTATTATCTTCAAGGGAGGTAAGCCCCGTGCCATATTGGGGAAATGTAGTCAATATATATGTTTGGAATGTTCGGTCAACATTAAAATAAATTGCAAGTGCAGTGAGAATCATAATCACCCCAAACACTTTTTGAATCAGAGCCGCTTTTGTTACCAACCACCTATTATTGCGCGTAAAGCTTTGACCACCACGCATTATGAAAAAGAGGGGAATTGCCGTTCCAAGAGCATATGAAAGTGTTATGAGAGCTGCACTAAAAGTAACGGTTCCACTTATGGCCAAAGATATTACTGCTGCGAGTATGGGTCCCACACATGGTGTCCACAAAAGTCCAAGCGATATGCCCAGAAGAATTCCGCCACCTAATCCACCTCGAGTGTTATTTTGTGAAACTTTGCTGGTAAGCTTACTTGCCAATAGTTCAAGAAGTACTTGAAATTGTGGAACCAGAAGTGAAACTCCAAACAGCGCAATGACCACTATGGAAAGGAAGCGAAGTGCATCTGCAGAAACTCCGGTAGCTTGTACGATGAGTGAAAGAAAGAGTGTAAAAAACGTAAAACTCCCTATAAATCCAATCACCACCCCTACTGGTCGTCTAGGATTGGTATGTCCACCTAAAGAAGATGAAAGAACGATGGGAAGTACCGGTAAAATACAAGGAGATAATACGGTAACAATTCCAGCAATAAATGCAAACAATAAGAGTATGAACATGCGGATTAATTAATTACAGTTGTTCCTTCAGAATGAGGTTTAAATGATAACGTAAATCGAGGATCATAGCTTATTCCTGAGCCATGACTATTGGCATATACCTGGGTAAATTCTGCACCAAAGAAAAATATAATACATGAATAATAAATCCACAAGAGAAGTATGAGAATTGAACCAGTAATCCCGTAAATTGATATAAGAATACTATTACTCAGCACTATGCCAATGAGTTGTTTTCCTATTACAAATAAGATTGAAGTCACAAATCCCCCCACAAAAATGTCGCGCCATGCCATATTACCATCGGGTAAAAATCGATAAATCGCAGAAATTAACATCCATACACTTACAAATGCAAGAAGAGCATTGACTGTTTGTATCGCTTCATAAGGGAACGATACAAATCCAGAAGCATAAAATGCCAATAAATTGATTCCAATGTGAATAGTAAAAGAGGTTCCTATTATTGCACCAAGAACCAATATCACCACTATGGAAAAAAGTCGTTGTTTAAAGTGAAAAAAGAATGGCTGCCCTGGCCTGGCAGTTAATTCCCAAATTCTGTTGAGTGAATATTTGAACTGACCAAGAACTGCAAAGAGAGCAAGAATGAGGAGGAGCAATCCCGTATACCGGGCAGTCACACTTTGAGAAATAAGCGAATCTATTTGTGAACTATACGGATGAATTGCCTGAGCAAATGATGGTCCGGCTATATCGGTTACTTGTTCGATAAGTGTTAAATACGCTGCTTTATCGGGGACTACCAAGGTAATGTAGCTTAACAAGATCATAATTACCGGGGGGAGCGCAAAAAGAAGATAGTAAGATAATGTTGCTGCCATACGAAGTCCATCATCTTCCCAAAATTCCAAAGCAGTCTTTTTAAATAGGTGCAAAATCTTTAACATAACTTAAAAAAACACCATCCTACCATTCATACTACCTATCATACAATAAATCATTGACATTTTAGGTAGGTATTCATTATAGTTAACGTCTTACCAATTTTATTATATCCGTATGTCAGAAAGTAAATATGAATCGATTAGTAGACTAGAAAATCTTATTAATGGTCACCAGATGGATTTAGATAAACTTCAGTCAGGATTAAAAGATCAAGCCGCCATGCTTAACGCTGCATTTGAAAATGATGCTGCATATTTAGAAGCTCACAAAGATATGCAAGAAGCTACAAAAAAGAAAAAAGTTGAAAAGGATCGCATTATAAAAGAGCCAGCAATAGCATCATTAAACGCTAAAGTGCAAGACATACGATCTCAAGTAAAAGAAGAAAAGCAAGCACTCTCTGATTATCTGACTCAATATTTTCAAGAAAGCGGACTGAGACAAATCACCGGAACTGATGGTGAGATTCGTGAAATTGTGACATCGGTGCGACTCGTGAAGAAGCGAGAGTGATATTACTCAAGAAGTTCAAAATACCGGAAGATATCTAAGAGTCCATTTTCGTTCACAGTCCCTCCAATAATCGAGTTGGTCTTTGAGCGTACAAGCTCTTTCAAATCACTGCTGGCATTTCCCATAGCTCCGGCATATCCGCAAAGCTCAATAAAATCCCAGTCAGTTACATTATCTCCAACTCCCAACACATCTTCGAATTCTACGTTCATTGTTTCCAGAAGTTTTAGTGCTGCAGTTCCTTTAGAAATGCCTTTTTGCGTGATTATGCCAAACTCATAGGGGTCGGCACTTGGATGCGTGCCCCATTGAAGCGTGAGCTCCTTTTGGTAAGGTTCAAATAATTTTACCACAAGTGCTTTTTCTGCAGGGCTTCGAGCAATAGGCATAATTTTAATAATGTCTTGATTGTCTAATTCATCAATGAGTGATGAAACGAGCTTTGCATCATGACCCAATACCGCTGCGTGTTTTTGTGTAATGTCCCGCATGGTGCCTTGTTGAATCATATACCCATCTATGGTGTATAGCTCCAGATATAAATCGTGATTTTGAAGTTTGCGGACTATTGATTGGGCGGTTTTTGTGGGAATGAAGTGTGCGTCTATAATCTTTTGTGCATGAACATCTATTACCACAGCTCCGCCATCGCCAATATGAGGATTATTAAGATCCAATAACTCTACAAAGTGATGAATACCAAAAGCGCCTCGCCCCGTACACAAACTCACCGGAATACCTTTTGCATTGATACTTTTTATTGCTCGCACAACATCTGGGTGAGGATCAGGCCAGTTGTACCCTTTTTTGTCACCACTTATAACGCCATCGACATCAAGAATAATTGCTTTTATCATTATGCAAAAGTATAACATGGGAAATATAAAGGACTTATAGTATAATATTCACTATGGAATTAAAATCAGAATATGATCCTCATAACGGTGAGTCTGAGCCAACATTTGGTTTTGATGGAAGAATATATCCGGTGAAATCCTTTGGTGAGATTTCTATTACAGACAGTCCTAACGCATCTTGGGAAGTAGGACCAAGAGGGTTCAGATATGATAGAGAATGGATGGTTACAGCTCCTGATGGGACGTTTCTTACCCAACGAGAGATTCCTCCTTTTGCACTTATTCATCCTCAAATGACAAGTGAACATCTTACGCTTCGTGCACCAGGTTTTGAAGATTTTCAATTACCACTCCATGTTGATGGCCCAAGAATGAATACAAGCATTTGGAGAGATCAAGGTGTCCAAGGAATTGATCAAGGACCAGTAGTGGCTGAATGGATACAAACATTTGTTGGTGAATTTGTTGATAGAAATCCTGGGTGTCTTCCAAAAAGTTTTACACTCCCCAGCGCATTTAATTTAGTCAGAATAGCTCCAGATTACATCAGGCAAGTAGATCAGACATGGGCCCTTCGTGAGGTGGATCAAACTGGCTTTGCTGATGGATTCCCATTCCTATTAATTGGTGGCGGTACGCTTATTGAACTAAATCGGCGGATTGCAGAAGAAGGTGGGGCACCTGTAGATATGAGACACTTCCGCCCAAATTTAATAGCCACGCATAACCAACCTCATATTGAAGATGGATGGAAAAGAATACGTATTGGTGACGTTGAGTTCGATGTGGTGAAGCCATGCGCAAGATGTAAAATAGTCACTGTTGATCCTGATAAGGGCTTAGCAGTTCGTCAAGATGTTTTACGAATTCTTGGAGAGTATCGAAAAGCAAGACAACTTGGAGTAGAAAATGTTGGTGGAGTGCTCTTTGGACAGAATCTTGTGCATTGTAACACTGGAACTATCAGACCAAGCGACCAAATAGAAGTGTTAGAATATATCTGATGAAACTCATAGATTTGACCCATACATTTGATAAGACTATGCCAGTATTTCCTGGTGATCCTGATTCCAAACTTGAACATACGGCGTTGTTAGAAAAGGATGGGTATAATGATAGTCTCCTTACTACCCTTATGCATGTAGGAACTCACATGGACGCACCACTTCATATGATAAAAGATGGAAAAACGATGGATCAGATGCCAGTAGAATCATTTTTCGGAAAAGGTGTTTTGATTGACGCTCGTGGTCAAAGTAAAATCGAAGCAACACTTCTTAAAGATGTGCAGATTTCGGAAGGGTCTATTGTCTTACTGTATACTGGCTATGGAGAAAAGTATCGTACCAAAGATTACTTTGAAAATAATCCACAAGTCACTGAGGAATTTGCACAAGAGATGGTAAAGAGAAAAGTTAAAATCGTCGGTATGGATATTCTCGGTCCCGACGAGCCACCGTTTCCAACGCACAAAATTCTTCTTGGGAAAGAAATACTTATTATTGAGAATTTAGTAAATCTCAATAAACTTCTTCATATCCCATCATTTGAAATTATAGTTTTGCCCATGAACCTTCAAGCCGATGCTGCACCTGTAAGAGTGGTTGCAAGAATAGTCTAATATTGACAGTTACTTATATTTTTTAATAGCTTCATTTTTATAAAATAATGAGTTTTTTTCTAGAAAAAAACTAAATGATTTGCCTACATTATTTCCATAGTCTGGATTGATGAATATATGGAAATCATCACCAGCATCATGCAAATCCATCGAAAATGGACGCCCAATGATTTCTGATTCAATCATTGACAACGAATCTAAAACTGCCTTTCTCCAGTACTTCTTTTTAAAAAATGGCTTCTCGACTCTCCGTTCTTCTTCATGAGACATGTCGCTTTCCTCGATAATGTTCTTTGTTGGTTTTTTCATAGTCTCATTAATGTTAAGAATTTGAACCTTTTTTGTTGGTGAATAAAAATAATTATGCAATCTATAGTTAATATTCTTGTTATTAACTCTGATCCAAAGACTTGAGCCATTAGACAATATATCATTCGACCATTTTTTATATTGTTGAAATAACTCAATATTAATAAGATTCAGCATTCGGGTAGATGGAACAATTTTATCAAAGTGATGTAGTTTAGTATTACTCTCAATGATTGATTTTTTATTTAAATCATGTGTGATATATTCAATCTCAAATAATATGTTAGTAATTACATACTTTAATAATCGCACTGTCGTAAAGATTAGAATTAATGCAAGTGTAATTAACAAAAAGGGTTGGCTAATATAGCCCTTAACGTATGGAATAATTAGAAAAATCCCGCTCGCCATATAGATCCCTAAAGTTATTAAATCAACAATAAAACCCAGAAGATCTTTGTAGTGTAAGGATTTTTTCATAATACTATATAGTTTGCACTTAGGGATATTAAGTCTAATTTCATTATAACAATTTAATGCATAATCATTGACGCACACGCCCACTTGTGATAATCTAGTGGTAATGAAATTCATAGTTAAAATTCTCATCAATGCACTTGCAGTAGCCATAGCTGCCTATTTTATTCCCCGTGTCGAACTTGACAGTTTTTACACTGCATTGGTGGTTGCTGTCGCTCTTGGAGTTATTAATACCTTCATAAAACCAATTGTCAATATATTTGCACTCCCTATAAACTTACTCACCCTTGGATTGTTTTCCATCGTCATAAACGCCGCATTCATCTTGCTTGTCAGTAGATTTGTAGAAGGGTTTGAAGTAGGGGATTTTGTAACTGCCATTATCTTCAGTTTAGTACTTTCATTGACATCATCGATCTTAGGGATTTTGGCAAAGTAAGTTAAACATCCCTCCCCTTTCAGGTACTCCCTTCTTGAAGGGAGATCATTATTGATTTAAGGTAATGGTATAGGTATGATGTTTATACATCATGAAATATGCGATATCTTTTTATATGACTAAAAGAAATTCATCTCCTGTTAAAGAATATATTCTCAGTCAAGAATTATCGACAAAGACAAAAACATTAAGGTTAATTGAACTACTCAGAATTTATGGACATAAGCTTGGTATGCCATATCTCAAGAAGGTCAAGGGTAATTTATTTGAACTAAGAATATTGGGAAGAAGTGCTCTGCGTATTTTACTGTGTTTTCAAGGTGATTATATTTTTTTACTGCATGTTTTTAATAAGAAAACTCAAAAAATACCACAAAAAGATATTCAAATAGCTGTTGACAGAATGAAATCAATTATATAACATATATGTTATGAAATACCATAATGATGATTTCGAATCATTTAAAAAGGAATTACTCAAAGATAAAGAGGTTTTGGCGGAATATAATCGTCTCGGGCCTGAATTTGAAATAATTCAAATGATTTTAGATGCACGAAAACAAAAAGGAATCACACAAAAAGAACTTGCCGAGAAAATGGGCACAAAGCAATCTGCCATAGCTCGTCTAGAAGCGGGCAATGCAAATCCAAGTATTGGATTTTTACAAAAACTGGCACGTGCTCTTGATAAAAAATTGGAGATGACGTTTAGTTCTGTTTAGTAAGAGTTCTTCACATTTTATCCATTCTGTTATATCCTACATGGTACATAACCTATGAATGACACAATAACATGCCCTAACTGCAAACAAACAATTCCTTTAACAGAAGCGATATCGCATCAGATAGATGAGAAATATAAGCAGGAGATTGCAAAGATTACTTCTGAGAATACTATTGAACGAGAGCGACTCATTGAGCTTTCCAAAAAAAGAATTGCTGAGGAAAAATTAAAAACCGCTCAGGAATTGGAAGCGACCCTTCGCATCAAAATTAAAGAAGATATGGAGCTAAAAGTCAAAGATACGGAAAATGAATCCAAGGAGCTCAAAGAACAAAAGAAACAACTTCAAGACCAACTACTCGAACTCACTAAATCAATGCGAAAGCTTCAGGATTCGAATCGAGAAAAGGAATTAGAAATGCAAAAGCAATTTGCCAAAGAACAAGACGTCATGCGCGAGCAAGAACAAAAACGACTCCAAGATGAATATAGGCTCAAAGATTTAGAGAAAGAAAAAAAGCTACAAGACGCAATTAAAGCCAATGAAGAGCTTAGGCGAAAACTGGAACAAGGCTCTCAGCAAATGCAAGGTGAAGTATTGGAGCTTGCCATAGAAGAGCTTCTGAAAAAAGAATTCCCCTTTGATGACATAAAGGAAGTGCCTAAAGGAATAAATGGTGCTGACATCATACAAATAGTCAAAAACCGCAGTGGCGGTGTGTGCGGAAGCATACTTTGGGAATCCAAACGCACTAAATCGTGGAGCAATGGATGGGTAGCAAAGCTTAAAGAAGATCAGCGTGGTATAAAATCAGAAATCGCAGTGCTGGTATCTCAAATCCTTCCCCAACACATAGAGCATTTTGGCATGCAAGAAGGAGTGTGGGTGTGCCATTTCACGTTTACTATTGGCATTGCGCACGCCCTTCGAGCGCAGTTATTAGAAATAGCCAGTGTCAAATCTGCTCAAAATGGCCAGGCTGGCAAAATGGAGCATTTGTACAGTTATGTAACCAGTATAGAATTTCGTCACCGCGTGGAAGCCATCCTCGAAGCATTTACCAACATGCAACTTGAAATAGAAAAAGAACGAAGATGGTTTGGTCAGAAGTGGTCTCGAGAAGAAAAAAATTTACGAAAAGTCCTCGACACTACCGTTGGAATGCATGGCGATTTGCAGAGTATTATGGGCAAATCGCTCGAATCACCCAAAGGAATTGCATCCTTAGAAGAACCAGAAAGCGATCCAGAACTTTTTTAAGTAAATTAACGGTATCATAAATCTATGCATAATCTTCCCCGTCTCATCGTTGCCATTCCTATAGCAATCCTTGTATTGGGTGTATATGTAAAAATGGCCTTTCCTAATCAACTACGCATGTTGACAAGTAGTCAATCAGATAACCTGATCAGTTCAGAGAGTGCGTCCGAATATTCTCAACAAGAGTCAATCCCTGCACCACATACATCAGACCCTGTTTCATTTGACATAGTAAAACCACGCACCTGCGAGTATAAGAGTGATGGGATTAATGCCCAGGTATTTGTTCAAAATAACAAGGTATCGGCAACCATAACCCAAGAGGGAGAAGTTAAACGAATAATGCTTTTGGATGACTGCGCGCATATATGGCAAGAAGGTGAATTTACGGGGCAACAGATATGTGGAGTGAGTCAGTATTTAGAATTATTCCAAACATACTCTTCATTCTTGTCACCAGATATGCTGATTGGAATGATTCCAGGACTTGATGAAGGTACAGAAATAGGTTCTGGGGACATATTATCGCGCGTACTTAACTCCTGTGTCGATGGGGCTGTAGATGAAAGTAAGTTTATTCTTCCTAAGAATATTAATTTCGAAAAGACTTCGCCAGAGCAAGCTCAAGAAGTAATGGAAAAAAATCCATAAAAAAACTGGCTACGACCTACTTTCCCCGTTCTGCGATTTGCAGCGAGTATCATCGGCGCTGACCCGTTTCAAGACTCTGTTCGGAATGGAAAGAGTTGGTACCAGGTCGCTCAAGTAACCAGAGCACCTATTATAACCTCACTTGTGCACTGATGCAAGGGGTTTGTTATAATGAGTACTAATGTCGGAAACAACAGATACTTTTGAACCAGTAGTTGTGCCACCTCATACCCATGTGCGGTTTGCAACGCAGCACAAGGATGAAGAGGTGCTTCTAGTAGTACGACGAGTTCTCATAACTCAATTTCCATGGGTCATCAATACGATCATATTCTCTTTACTCGCACTGTTTCTCAATATATTTCTTCAAGATATTCTTACTACCAATCAACTCATTGTGTTAGATCTCTTTAGTTTTTTCTTTATTTTCAGTTATGCATGGGTCAATTATCTTCTTTGGTACTTTACCATCGGACTTGTTACCAACGAGCGCATAATTGATTTAGACTTTTACCATCTTGTTTATAAAGAATTTTCTGCCACTACTATACGTAAAGTGAGCGATATAACGACTAAGGTTGGTGGATTTCTTGGATCTATATTCAATTATGGAAATGTGTATGTTAAAACACAAGGGTTTCAACAAGATATTGAATTTGAAGATGTACGTCATCCACAAGATGTGGTAAAACTAATTAATTCTCTTATGAAGCGAAATCATAGGGAAGGAGTCGTAGAGTAGCTCTGTTATGCTTATTTCTATGCAAGATATATTATCACTATTCATAAACCCAGATGCGAATTCATTTTTTGGAGTATTTTTTAAATTGTTTGCCATATTATTTGCAGTGATGTATCTGGTATATTCGATTGTAGTAACACGTCAAACAAATATTATGAATAAGACATTTGAAACCAATAAAGCAGGAGTATTACAAATAGTTTCAAATATACAGATATTCTTTGCTCTCATATTATTATTTATATCGTTTACGCTGATATAACTCATTACATTATGCTTCAAATACGACCAGAGGGATATATTGGCGATCAGGCCGAGAACGGATTTGTAGCATATTTTAACGAAGGATCGTTATTTGGACTCATCTCACTTGAAGATGGCATAGAGCCAGATGAAGGCAAAGCATTACTCCACTTATTCCAAGAAGGTCTTCAAGACGCATCGATAACTGATCTTGCTACATTTGAATCTACTACCAGTAATCTCATTATCAAACTCAATTTTCCCGCACATGTAGGCATGGCTCTTGGGATGTATTATAACGAGGTGCTATACCTTAAAACGGTGGGAAATGGGCAGATTTATTTACGCAGAGGAAATGGGTTTCAAAAACTTATAGAAGGTGATAAAACAGCATCTGGATATGTAAATGAGCTAGATTTAGCAGTATTTACTACCAGCCAGGTGGTACAGGTACTTGGTGAAACTCAAGATGTGCGGGTATTTATAGATCATTTGCCCCCAAAAGATATTATTCAAAAACTCAACGATGAAGATTATGGAGAAGAGGAAAAAGGATTAGGTATACTGTTTGTAGAATTTTCTTCTGAAGAGCCACTTTTGCCCCTCCCACCAGAAATCAATAGTCTTCAAGTGAATATTCCAGTGCTAGAAGTAGAGGAAAAAGCCCAAGAATATGTCAAACCAGTTCAATCATCTCCGCTTTCTCGGGTAGTAAAGATAATTCGAAGCAAAGCTTTTACTTTTGGTGCAATCATAGTGCTCATCGGAATCCTTACATGGAGTGTGATATTTGGGTATCAAAGACGGCAATCTGCACAAATTACCGCACAGATCGAAACAACCCAAGTAGAAATTGAAGCACTTCTTACCAAAGCAGAAGACCAAGCGGTGATCAATATTGATGATGCCCTTGCCCATATAGAGGAAGCTCGATCAAAGCAGAAAACGCTTGCTGCCCAGATTGGTGAGTCACATGCAGAATCAGTTGCAAAACTGACACAGATTATTGACGATTCAGAATCAAAGATTCTTAAAAAAGAAACTGCAGAATATGATGAATTTTTTGATCTTACCCTTGAGAACAAGAATGCTACAACAGCTGACGTGGGTATATTTGAATCTACCATTGCATTGTTAGACAAAGACAATGCAACTATATATGTACTTGAGCTTGATTCAAAATCTCTTACTGAATACTCAACATCTAATGTAGCACTTGCATCACAAGTAGATATTTATGGGGATTCCATTTATTATCTTGTACCCGGTGAGGGTATATTTCGATTCTCATCTCGGACTGAGTCTAAGGAAGTCATTCCTGCAAATGGTGATTGGAAAACCATCCAAGATATGGATATATATAGTGGAAACGTGTATATTCTCGATACTGGTAACGATGAAATATTCAAATACTTAGTCACCGAAAATGGATTTTCTGATGCAACATCATATTTTGGAACAGGCGAATCGGTAAAACTCTCAGAAGCACGTGGTATGAACATCGATTCATCTATTTACATTGCAACAAAGTCGGCACTTCTTAAATACTTAAGTGGTGTACGCGATGCATTCACTCCTAAATTCCCCCAAGATGAACCTCAATTTGATTATGTTTATGCTGATCCAAATTCAGATACCCTATTTGCACTCGACAAAAAACATGCGGCAGTGTACATAATGGATAAGGAAGGCTCTTATCAAAAAGAAATTCAGGCAGATATTTTTGGCAAATCCGTGGCAATTTACTCACATGATGGCAATCTCCATGTGGTCTCTGGGAGCACTATTTTCGAAGTGCCACAGAAATAATTACCAAGTATAATAACTTCTCATGACAAAAAAGCAAGAACATGCATTGATACAACAAATTATGGCAAAAGATGAGCGATCTCTTCATAAGCTCTATCATTCTTATCACGATATGGTACATGATTTTATAGCAAAGCGTATTAGTCAGACTCCCATTGTAGAAGAAGTTACGCAAGATGTATTTATAAGTGTCCTAGAACGACTTCGTGATTTCAGATTTCAATGTTCTATAAAGACATTCATCTATACCATCGCCCGAAATAAAGTAGTAGATTATTATCGTAAAAAGAAAATAAAAAACATTTTATTTTCACGACTTCCCTCTTTTGTAGTTGAAAGCCTATCACCGGTATTTATGGAGGATGAGATAGAAAAAAAGGAATTACAACAAAAACTCATCAATACCTTTGCAAAACTTCCGCATGATTATGAACTTGTGTTACGACTAAAGTATATAGAGGAACAGTCGGTGAAAGATATTGCCGCAAAGCTAACGAAAACCTGCAAGTCAACAGAAAGCTTGATTTATAGAGCAAGACAAGCGTTTATTCAGGTTTTTAGTGTAAGTTCCTAATATACATTATGCGAACAACACCTTTTACAGAGTCAATCGATAAGAGTATGCAATCGATTTTCGCCATTCCCCCCAATGACCTTCATCATAAGTTATTAACTAATTGGTATAAATTAGCAACTTCACCTTTGAAACGTATGCCATTTATATACATCGTCCCCCTATCGCTTGGCGCATCTTTGGCTGTATATATGTTATTTGGGCAACTTATTATTCAACTTGTTTCACTTCTTCAGTATGGATTTTGAAAAACATATCGCGAGCTTTCTTGCCTCATTCATCTTAGTAATACGACGAATCATATTCCTCGTCATATCTCCATATAAAACCATGCGTGCTATATCTCAAGATACCGACGTGATGCAAGCTTTTATAATATTGACCGCAGTGGTTATTTACTTTTTTTCTGCAAACAATTTTCGTCCCTATACTCATCACCCTGCACTACTATCATTCATAACTATTCTTCATATTTTAGGAACCATGCTTTTTTTTGCGTTATTCACGAGTCTTTCTGACAAAAAAAAGCATACTCATATGCGTCCATTTTTCTTACTGTTTTCCTATGCTCTTATTCCTACCCTCATATGGTTTATCGTAAACTCTTGGCTCTTTGTACTTATCCCTCCACCAAGAACCCTTTCATTTTTGGGAAAAGGTTTTAGCATACTTTATATGAGCTTTTCGGTGGCTCTACTTGCCTGGAAAATGATCCTTATCTACTTAGCCATTCGTTACGCTACTGGATTCCAGTTTTTTCGTATTGCATACAGCCTCTTTATTTATCTTGCCATAGTGATCCCTTATTCGCTTCTCTTATATTCAATCGGATTGTTTCGTGTACCCTTTTTGTAAGAATGATTTAGCCTCCAACATACGACTATATGTACATGGGTATTCGTGTGCATAAAAATCCTCAAGATCGTCTTGAATTTGTTGAACAATCATGCAGTGTATTGCTTCCAGACATCGGAACCGCTTTGGTAGACACACAAGAAACAATTCATTGCGAAAACTTAATTGGTGCAGTATCTATACCTCTTGGAATTGCGGGACCATTGCAAATTAATGGCGAAAAAGTATCTGCAGAAACATATATTCCCCTGGCAACTACCGAAGGCGCTTTGGTGGCATCGATTAGCCGTGGATCTAAAATTATTACAGAGGCAGGTGGTGCATCAGTTATAACCGAATATGTCGGTATTACCCGGGGATCGGTTTTTGAAGTAAAAAATATTACCGAAGGAAAGCAATTTATTTCATGGATAAATGACCATCATGATGATTTGGCCAAAGAAGCTGCTTTGACATCGAGTCATCTAACACTCCTTTCAATTGAACCTGTCATGAATGGGACGCATGTGTACCTTCGCATATCATATGATACGCAGGAAGCCATGGGTATGAATATGGTTACCATTGCCACAGCCAAGATAGCATCTTACCTCGAAGCTGAAACACCTGCCAAACTCCTTGCAGTTGCGGGAAACTACGATACAGATAAAAAGCCATCGTGGCTTAATTTCATAAAGGGACGAGGCCGCAAAGTGTGGGCCGAAGTCACTTTGCCCAAAGAATTAGTTCAATCTCATCTTCATACGTCTCCAAAACAAATAGCTCACGTGGTAAAACACAAATGTTGGGGCGGATCTATGCTCAGTGGCTCAATGGGTTTTAATGCACATTTTGCCAACATCGTTGCTGCATTTTATTTGGCAACCGGACAAGACGCCGCACATGTGGTGGAAGGAAGTTTGGGAGTAACTTCTGCAGAAGTGACCGAAGATGGATCGTTGTATTTTGCTATTTATGCACCAAGTATTCTGCTTGGTACCGTGGGTGGGGGCACAAACCTTAAAACACAATCTCAAGCTCGAAGTATAACCAAAACAAAAACAAGCCAAGAACTTGCTGAAGTTCTAGCCGGAGCATTACTCGCCGGAGAATTGTCACTCTTGGCATCTCTATCAGAAAACACATTAGCAACTTCACATCAATTATTAGGACGATAATATGACAGGAATAGTAGATTACGGATTTTATATCCCTCGGTTTCGAATTAAGACAGAAGAAATAGCCAATCAATGGGGTAAATGCGGAGAAAAGGTAGAACGATCACTTCACATTATGGAAAAGGCAGTTGCGGGAACTGACGAGGACGTCCTTACCATGGCTTACGAAGCAGCCGCACCCATCATTGCAGCAAATCCATCTCTAAAAAAAACAATTGGCGCCGTATTTGTTGGCTCTGAAACATTTCCATACGCGGTAAAACCAACCTCAACCATGCTTGCTGAAATGCTTGATCTATCAAACGATTATCTTTCATACGATACACAATTTGCATGTAAAGCAGCAACCGGCGCCCTTATTTCAGCGTACGCATTAGTCAAATCCAAAGAAGTAGAACACGCTCTGGTAAGTGGATCAGACAAAGCCAATGCGCACCCCGGCGATACCCTTGAATACTCGGCAGGCTCCGGTGCCAATGCATGGTTGCTGGGATCAAAAAAAGTTCTGCTTGAAATATGCGGATGGCATACATATACCAGCGAAACCCCAGATTTTTGGCGTCGATCTGGAGCTTCTTACCCCAAACATGCCGGGCGTTTTACCGGTGTTCCTGCGTATTTTACTCACATAACTCAGGCGGTAAAACGCCTCATGGAGAAGATAAACATCAAAGAATCAGACATATCGCGCGTAGTATTTCACATGCCAAATGGCACTTTTCCGCTCAAAGTTGGAAAAAAATTAGGATTTACCCAAAAACATATCAGTGATTCTTATATTGTTTCTGAATTGGGCAATTCATATGCGGCATCAGCACTTATGGGACTGGCGGCTACTTTAGAGTATGCAAAAAAAGATGAGGTCATATTATTTGCTTCTTACGGATCGGGTGCAGGATCTGACGCAATTATTTTCCGGGTCACTGCAGAAATTGATGAAAAGCGAAGGAAATTCCGTGATATGATAGCTCAAAAAGAATATATTAATTACGGCACTTATGCACGGTATATGGGGGTAACGTCATGAATTCAATTATTGGATACTATTCAACACAATTTGGAGAGCTATGGAAAAAGTCTCTTGATAATCTTCTCATAGAATCGTTTAACGGCGCACTTTCGCAATGTAATATAGAAAAAGAACAAATAGATGCAATATTTCTAGGAAACATGTTGGGTGGATTGGTAGATAGTAGTTTGCTATTAGAAGCGCATATTGCAGAACTCTTAGAAGTTCACATTCCGGTGTATCGGGTTGAAGCAGCATGCGCCAGTGGCGGCATGGCAGTACAAATGGCACATGAGTACCTGTTGGCTCACAAAGATAGTACGGTTGTGGCACTTGGTGGCGAGAAAATGACCGACGTCTCAGCAGAACACATAACTCAGGCACTGGCAACAGCAGCATCACCCACAGAGCAGGCGGTGGGTCTCACGTTTCCTGGGGTGTATGCGCTTCTTGCACAAATTTACCTAAAAAAATACCATTACACCGAAGAGCATTTGGCAGCAATTTCGGTTAAAAATCACTCGCATGGGGTATTAAATGAAAAAGCACATTTTCGCCGCTATGTAACGGTCGACGATGTTCTTGATAGTCCATACATCGCCTACCCTTTGAAAGTACTTGATAGTTCACCCATTTCAGATGGAGCTGCTGCAGTAGTTATGACCAACCAATCATCACTTACCAAATCTTCAAAAGCTGCAACCATCCGCTCATCAGAAGTAGCAACCGACACGATATCGTTGGCAAAGCGGGGCAAGCTCGACGGACTTTTAGCTACAGAAATAGCTGGTAAGAAAGCATTTAAAACATCAGGACTAAAACAAAAAGACATCAATATTATGGAAGTCCATGACTGTTTTTCTATCGGCGAAATTTTAGCACTCGAAGACTTAGGATTTTGGAAAAAAGGTCAAGGTGGAGCTCAAGCTCAAGAAATGGCTGGACATGTAGAATCAAAGGGAAACCTCATCGTTAATACTTCAGGTGGGCTCAAAGCTGCAGGCCACCCCGTGGGTGGAACTGGTATAAAACAGATCGGTGAGATCTACTTACAGCTCACTGGTCAAGCGGGGAAAAGACAAGTCGCATCTGTCCCAACATGCGGACTTGCTCATAACGTGGGTGGTAGTGGAGGAGTGGCAGTAGTTACTATTCTCAGTACATAATATGACACAAAGCCCTGTACGCCTTTGGCGGAAACAAACACATGATAAAAAGCTCTTGGAAACAACTGGGGTAATTCTTTCATGGACCGAGATATCGGTGGCACCCCCCAAATTTGCATCGGGCACCCCATACACAGTAGTGTTGGTGGAGCTTTTGTCTGGTGAGCGAACGTATGGGCAGCTGGTGGATTTTAAAGATTCTGACAGAACGATTGGAGCAAAAGTAAAAGCAGTTTATCGGAGATACGGAACAGTAGCAAAAGAAGATCTCATTGAGTATGGTGTTAAGTTCAAACCATTATGACAACAATCTCTTACTCAGCGCCAGGAAAAATCATACTTTCTGGCGAACATTCAGTAGTATATGCAAAACCAGCCCTTGTTACTGCGGTGGACTACCGGTTGACTTGTACCATAAAGTCAACATTTTCAAAAGGCATTTCGTATGAAAAACCAATGCACTATTGCATTGACACTGCTCTTTCATACTTGAAATCTAAAAAGATAGCACATGAAAAAAAAGACTTTACCTACCTTATTACCTCAAACATTCCCCGCGGCCGTGGCATGGGATCATCGGCAGCATATTGTGTAGCAGTAAGTGCTTGTTTATATCATCATTTCACCGGCAATGAACCTACCACTGAAACTGTCAATTCTATTGCATTTTTATGTGAAAAATATTTTCATGGCATGCCATCAGGAGTAGATGTGAGTGCGGCAAGTTTTGGTGGACTCATATTTTATCGAAAGGAATTTGAGTTTCTCAAATACATATCGGCTCTTAATTTCAAAATCCCAACAAACATCCAAGATCGACTGGTTCTCATAGATTCTGGTAAGCCCATAGAGTCAACCGCTCATATGGTCAAACATGTGGGAAAACAATATAACACCCATCCAAGTGAGATGGAATCCGCACTCAATACTATCGAGAAAACAACCCGTCGCATGGTGGTAAGTATTGTTAAAGAAGATCCTACCATGTTTGCACAAGCGGTAAGTGATAATGGAGCAGCGCTCATAGATATTGGAATCGTTTCTAAGCAAACTCAGTCACTCATTGCCTCTCTTTTATCTTACGGGGTGGGGAAGGTAACCGGTGCAGGGGGGATCAAAAAGGGATCAGGCCTCATTCTCTTTTTTCTTAATAATACATCAAGTATTAAAGATTTAGAAAAGAGAGGAGTTAAGATAATTCCTTTTGTGCAAAGTCAAGAAGGGTTACGGTTGGCAAGTGGCACCATTACAAGTATATCCTGAACAACAGGCCATACCACCAACAGTACATGCTCCGTTAAGTGGGACACATTGATTTATTGACGGCAAAGAGAATTGCCACCCGCCACTTCCATCGCGCTTGATGATTCCTAAAATATCGGTGGTTACCACCAAAAAGATTCCCAATGCTGCGACTACTATAATTATTCCTATAACTGCATTGGTCATTTTAAGTCGCGCAGCTTTAAGTTTTTCCTCTTCCCCATTTGAGGTGATCCAATCAATAGCACCCAACAATAAGTATATTAAAACCATAAACCCTGCCACAATAAGGGCCATTCGTATACCCACTATTATCACTGTACTTAGTCCTGCAATCGGGTTGGCAAAAGATTCAGATCCTGGGGGAGGGGAAATATTTCCAAAAACATCTTTTACATTGGCGGCAAGGATGGTAAACATAAATTAAAAGGGAACTACGGTAATACCTATTATAAATGATACCAGTCGCACAATGAGGTATGCAACAAATATAATGAGAATTCCCATTGATGCCCACGTTGCAGTGCTTTGGGCCTTACTAACTTTTTCAGGGTCACCACCTGCGGTAAGATAGGTAAATCCAGCAGATATAAACATAGCTCCAAATATAAATGCAGCAATCAGCATAATTACCGGATTAAGGATATTCATGATTGTTCCAATGTCTGCAAATCGTGCTGCAGGAAAGTTAGTAGGATTTATGAAGTTTATCGGAGTCGGAGTTGGAAGCATATGACTAGAGTGTATAATACTCCTATAGTTTATGTCAAACTCACTCACACATATAGCAATCATTCCCGATGGAAATCGCAGATGGGCAAAAAACCAGGGAAAGGCATCGTTTGAAGGTCATAAATATGCAGCAGATCATACCATTCCTGCACTCTACGATGTGGTCATGAAGCTAGGGATAAAATACTGCACGCTGTGGGCTCTTTCTCCCGAGAACTTTACGAAACGGAGTACATTTGAGATAAATAATCTTCTCCAACTTATTCATTTATTTGTATATAAGCGCATTGATGAGATGAATAAAAAAGGAATAAAAATCAACATTATCGGAGACATTTTTGCTTTTCCAAAAAACATACAAAAAGATCTTACTCATGCTGTAGAACAAACGAGCAATAATACCAAGCTTACCTTTACCTTTGCTCTTAACTATGGAGGGCGCGATGAAATAGTTCGAGCTATTAAGAAAATCCAAAATTCGAATGTTGATTTACAAACTATTACTAAAGAGAGCTTTTCAAAGTTTTTAGATACTGCTGGTATGCCTGATCCAGAACTTATTATTCGTACTGGTGGAGAAAAGAGAACATCTGGATTTATGCCATGGCAAACCGAATATACCGAGTATGCATTTCTAGATACGCTTTTTCCCGATTTTACTCCTCAAGATTTGGAAGAATGTATCGAGGATTTTTATAGTAGGCAAAGGAGATTTGGAAAATGAAGAACATCTCGTCTTTTAAAAAAGAATGCGACGGTGCTCTTATTGAATTTCTCCAAAAAAAAGAAACCGAGCTCTCCACAATGAGCAACGACGCAAGCATCCTCATTCGCATAATTTCTTCATTCATTCAAAATGGTGGCAAACGTATACGGCCTGCCTTGTATTATTTTGCCAGCACAAGTTATGGCATAGATAAAAATGAGGCGATGAGATTGTCTCTGACATTTGAATTATTCCAAACATTTTGTTTGATTCATGATGACATCATTGATCAGTCACCACTTAGAAGAGGCAACAAAACAGTTCATTCTCAATACAATATTCCAACAGCTATTCTAGCTGGCGATATGGCGCTCATGCTAGCAGATGAGATTTTTTTTGAAAAACCACCTTCAGCCTCAGTAAAACAAACATATGATACATTCAAACAAGAAGTATTACTCGGAGAATATCTGGATTCTACCAATCACCCAGACGTTGAAACCATCATGGATCTAAAAACTGCACGATACACATTCATTCGTCCCGTTGAGTTGGGACTTCAAACAGCACAGGTTGATCAAAAAATCATCGATACATGGAAACATATCATGTATCAGATCGGCATTGCATTTCAACTGAAAGATGATCTGACGGGTGTGTATGGAATTGAAGTCATAACCGGTAAATCGTCAGATTCAGACCTACAAGAAAAAAAGAATACTTATTTGATCGAATTATTTAAGCAAAACGCATCGACTGATCAATTGAAGGTATTTAATAATCTTTTTAAGAAAAAAAAATTGAAGAGCGGTGATTGTGACCAAATCAGATCACTATTTACCCAATGTACTATTCCCACCCTAGTTCAAGCCGAAATCATTCAAAAGGTCAATAATAGTAAAGAATCCCTCCATTCAATACCTTATGTAAAGCTGCATGATTTAGTGGAGGAAGTACTTGCACATATCGTTGATTTTGGCATGATTATGACATAATATTCCCGCACTTTTCTTTCATATTCGCTATAATAGGGTCATTCATGTTCAACCCAAAATTTACCATAACGCATTCAATTCTTACCGATATTTCCAAAATTGAAGCTGTTGAAGAAGTCATACGACATGCACCCATCTTGCCCCTTTGGGAAAAGGATTTTCGCGAAGATGCAATCATAAGGTCAGTGCATCACGGTACCCACATAGAAGGAAATATGCTTGGGAAAAGTGAAGCAGAAGACGTGTTAAAGGGCCGTGATGTTATGGCCCGTGCACGTGACGTTCAAGAGGTTATAAACTACCGAAATGTCATAGATTCAATCGATAAAATTGCAAAAGAGAAAAATGCCATCATTACTGAATCGCGCGTCCACAATCTGCATAAAATCATAGTTCACAATATATTGCCGAAAGAAAAAGCAGGAACCTACCGAGACAAACGAGTTGTTATCAAAAATTCTCAAACGGGTGAAGTTACGTTTCGACCACCTACTCCCTTGGAAGTTCCCTATTTAATGAAAGAGTTTTTACAATGGATTAATAGAATTACCAAAGATGACATGCATCCTATTTTAAAAGCAGGAATTGTACATCATGAATTCGTACGCATTCATCCCTATACTGATGGAAACGGAAGGGCTGCGCGTATTCTTGCAACTCTTGTCCTTTTTATAGATGGATATGACATACGTAGATTTTTTTCCCTTGAAGAGTATTATGATAAAGATGCTCTTTCCTATTATGAAAACCTTCAACGAGCTTCAGCTGGTGATATGACGGCTTGGCTTGAATATTTTACCCATGGGGCATCCATAGAATTTGGTCGCGTGAAAGATAAAATCATGCGTCTTTCTAAAGATGCAAAAATGAAAGACAGTTTCGGTGGAAAGCAGATATTTCTGAGCGAGCGACAAATGCGGATTATTGAATATATGCAAGATATTGGGTATATGCAAAATAAAGCATTTGTATCTCTCTTTCCCGATCTGTCGGAAGACTCAATACTTCGAGATATCAAAGATCTCATGGAAAAAAAGTTAGTTAAAAAAATCGGCAAGACAAAATCTGCCAGATATGTTCTTACTGGGTGAGATAATGAGAGCGGTTTAAAATTGCAGTCAAGGTTATTATTATTTTTGGGATAGTATTTAATAAAATTATTGAAGTAAATATATGGATATTCAAAATATTAATTGGGATCCCCAATGGATTCAAGCAAGTGTTAGTTTTTTAACTTTTTTAGCCGCTCTTTTTATTGGCGTAAAACAAAATGAAATTAACGAAAAGGTAGGAAAATTACAAGATGTTGTCGAATTACATGGTGCGTTACTTATAATCCAATCTAAAGATGAAGGAGGAAAGGGAATTAATAAAGAATACATATGTATTCAAAATATTGGAACGAGAATAGTTTATCTTCAGTCTTACTTATTCAATGGGAAGAAATATAAGCTTAATGGTCATGTTTTAGCTTCAACTTATTCACAAACATTAGCGAATTATTATCAAATTGAACTTCCCACTAATGGTGAAAACAATGTTTCACTAAAGATTTTTTATCATGATGTTGGTAATCGGTTGTGGAATACAGAAATTCTTGCAGAAAAGGTTTCGGGTTGGGGATGGAAGGTAACAACTTTTCCTAAAAAGTATGTAAAAATAGAAGAATAATATGGCACTACATCCGAAATTACCACAACATACAGATTCTCAAATTCTTCTTTATACATCTATCGATGGAGAAGCAAGGATTGAGGTAAAATTGGAAAATGAAACCGTCTGGTTAACTCAAGAACAAATGGCTATTGTTTTTCAAACTGACCGTACAAATATCGTAAAGCATATTCAGAATATTTTTGAAACTGGCGAACTAGATCAAAGTATAACTTGTGCAAAAATTTCACAACATCTCTCTGATGGTCGTACATATCAAATTCTTCATTACAACTTAGATGTAATTATTTCGATTGGATATAGAGTAAACTCTTACCGTGGCACTCAATTTCGCATATGGGCAACCAAACAATTGAGAGAATATTTGGTAAAGGGTTTTGTTATGGACGATGAAAGACTTGCTGCAGGAAAAAGCTCAAATGGTGTAAATTATTTTGACGAACTCTTAGAGCGGATTCGTGCAATTCGTGCTTCAGAAAAGAATTTGTATCAAAAGGTCAGGGATATTTTTTCTACCAGTATTGATTATAGTTCAAAATCAAATAATGCAAAAGAATTCTATGGTACTGTGCAAAATAAATTTCATTTTGCAGTAACTGGTAAAACAGCAGCAGAAATCGTAGTACATAGGATTAATAGCAGTAAAATAAATTTAGGTATGACAAACTGGAAAGGAAATGCGCCCAAGATAAACGAAGCAAAAATTGCCAAAAACTATATGTTAAAAGATGAACTTGAAATTTTGTATTTATTGGTCGAACAATTTTTGTCTTTTGCAGAACTACAAATAAAATTGAAGCGCCCTCTCTATATGAAAGATTGGAAAGAATATTTAGATGATTTTCTTAAACTTAATAAATTAGAGATTTTGAAAAATAAAGGATTTGTGTCTCATGAAGAAATGGAAAAGGTGGTGTTGAGTGAAATAAAACTTTACCAAAAAATACTGAAATAATTATGACATTTGAAAAACTTTCAACATACATTCAGAGAATAGAAGAGACCTCATCTCGATTGAAGATTACCGAAATACTCGCAGAGCTTTTCAAAGAACTTACTCCTGCCGAGTATGAAAAAACTATCTATCTGCTCCTTGGTAGATTGACCCCCATTTACAAAACCCTCAATTTTGGCATGGCTGAAAAGCTAGTCATTCGCGCAGTTGCTTCTTCTATACAAATGGATGTAAAGGATTTTACCAATGAATATAAACGGGTAGGAGATATTGGCGAAGTTGCTCATAAACTCAAAAAAGAACATGCATCGCTCCATCAAGTCACGCTTGATGTGTTAGATGTATATGATCGATTGGTAGATCTGGCTAAAGAAGCGGGGAGCGGATCTCAAGATATGAAATTATCTCAATTATCTGCTCTGATCCAAGATTTGGATCCATTATCTGCTCGCTATGTGGTGCGGATTCCCCTTGGGGTGCTTCGTCTAGGATTCTCTGCGATGACCGTACTTGACGCCCTTTCGTGGATGCATGTAGGAGATAAATCTCTTCGACCAATGCTTCAGAAAGCATATCATGTTCATCCCGATATCGGAATCATAGGACGAAAGCTTATGGAAAAAGGAGTGAAGGAAGTTGAGAAAATACAACCAGCACTTTTTACCCCCATACTTATGATGCGTGCCGAACGATTATCATCGGGTGCAGAAATAATCGATCAAATAGGCGAGTGTGCCATAGAGCCGAAGTTTGATGGATTCCGTTTGCAGGTGCATAAAAAGGGCAATGAAGTGCGGTTGTATACCCGCGGTTTGGAGGATGCAACATTTATGTATCCAGATATCGTGAATGGAGTACAAAAAGAAGTAACTGCCAAAGAGGTCATTCTCGAGGGCGAAGCAATTGGGTACGATATTGCAGGAGAAAACTTTTTGCCATTTCAAGAAACAGTACAACGAAAACGTAAATATGATATTGCCCAAAAAGCAGCAGAAATTCCTCTCAAACTATTTGCATTTGAACTTCTTCTTTTAAACGGAACAAATTATGTTCATGAACCCTTTATCAAACGTCGAAAAGAACTTGAATCAATAATCAAAAACTCTGGTGACACTGCAAAGGACACCGTCATTGTGGCCGATGAGCACATAGAATCTGATCCAAAAAAAATTGAACTTCTTTTTGATGACGCTATTGCCAAAGGGCTTGAGGGAATTATTGCCAAAAAACAAGATGGGACCTATCAACCAGGTGCACGCGGCTGGAATTGGATAAAATTCAAGAGAAGCTATTCCTCACATATCGATGACACCATTGATTGTATGGTGATGGGGTACGATTTAGGAAAAGGTAAGCGAACAGCTTTTGGCATCGGTGCGTTTTTAGTGGGAATTTATGATACAAAACAAGAGAGATATGTAACGTTGGCAAAAGTAGGAACTGGACTTACCGATGATGAATGGCGAGAATTAAAAAAGCGAAGTGACAAACTTACTTCAAAAAAACCTCATAAACAATATGAAATTGATAAACTCATGGAGTGCGATGTATGGGTAGACCCAGGGATTGTAGTAGAAATTAAAGCCGATGAGATTTCTCGCTCAACCATACACACTGCAGGCCGCACTATGAAAGCATCCAAATCAGGCAATGCACTTACTGTGGATGTTGCAGGATATGCACTCAGATTTCCTCGACTTGAACGATTCCGTGATGATAAATCTGTTCAAGAAGTAACGACGCTCAAGGAAGTTGCTCAGATGTTTGCAAAGCAAAAAACTTCACACTCATAGTATGTCAAAGTTATTGAAGGATAAGATGGGTAGTAGCAGAAAAAAGAACGGTATTTTTGAGAGCACTCAAGAGGCGCTTATTTATATGCATGTGACAATAACATTCTAACGTATCTAAAGGCATATTCAAGGAAAAAAGAATGAGGTCTTTTTAAAATCCTTCGGGCTGAGCATTCAACTTTTAATGATGGTTCATACAATATAGTTCCTCCAATTTTTGCAATATGTATAGAAATATCTATATCATCATGTACTTTAGTGTCATCAGTGCATATTGAATTTTTTACCTTATTCCATATATCCCGAGTTATGGCAAAATTAGGACCTAAGAGAATGGGGTGTTTGAAAAGATGTTTAGAAATCCAAAAGTAAAATGAAAGAAATCCATCGGTTTTTATGGGTGCATCATAATAGACTGCTAGTCCTGAAACTGCATCAATAGAATTTCTGACAAAAAGATTTTCTACGTGCTCAATCCAATCTTCTGGTACCCTAGTATCTGCATCGGTGCGCGCAATAATATCGCCAGTTGCAGCATTAAATCCAGCGTTTCGAGTAGGAGTCGTTCCTTTTTTTAACTCTTTTATAACGGTAAC
>JAQBTX010000057.1 GCA_027624795.1 bacterium
TGCCTACAAATAGAGATATTAATACTAATATGAGAGTTATTGATTTAATATACCTAATCATCCTCTCATTATACCCACCCCAGAAGAAGTATTGCAATGGGTGAAAGGACTCCTCGAGATGGTATAATATGAAATATGCGTGAAGAAACAGACATCTGGTTCAATCAAGCTGAAGAAGATTTTAAAGATGGTTGCACTAAGCAAAGCGTATACTTATGGATAAAGCAAAAATTAATAAACAATTAGTTACTTTTAAACAAAGGGTAGAAATGGCATTCAAACCACAAAAAATTATTTTGTATGGTTCTTAATGCTCAAAATAAGGCAAATGAGTATAGTGACGTAGATATTTTAGTGGTTTCAAATACTTTTAAAGACATGAATATGGATGAACGCTCAAACAAGCTTTATGCTATGACTCAAGATCTACATCCAGATTTTCAAGCACATGGATTCACTCTCAATGAAATAGAAAACGCACCCCCTTACTCTACCCTAGGAGAGGCACTTCGCACTGGGGTGAGTATATAAAAAACTATTGCAATGGGTTATGCAGACTCTTCTGCAGCTTGATACCCCTTCACCATTCCGAGTATGAGAATTACCAACACAAGAAGTGCAAGATACTTTGGTCCTTCTCGTAAGAGCAGATGTGCGACATTTGCTATCTGTCTATCACGTAACCCATTTCCAGATTGTTCTTTCCATTGTTTGCGCACCATCATCCCCTCTTCTTTCCCAAACAGCTTATCTGCCAATTTTCCTGCTTCCTCTCCTATCCATTTCTTATCTTCTCCATATTTCTCTGCCCACTGATCTCCCCATTTTTGTTTATACCCATCTACCTCTTCCCACACCTCTTCTACTGGTTTAACGCGCTTGGGAAGCTGAGAATATTGTAAGTAATCACTCACAAACTTATATCTATCTTCGGGGCGCATGGGGTATTGATCCCGTTCTTTTACCACTGCTGACAATGCTGATCTGTTTTTATGTTTTGCTATATATTGGAGCTCAACGAGTACATTTTCTGCAGCGGTATCCATACGCATCACATTCATAGAATTTTCAAGAACTCGCAGTGCCATTTTATCAGCCATTCCTTCGTCTTCCTTTTTCATGTCAGAACGCATTTCTATGATATGTTTATGTAACGTTTCAGTGTCTTCTTTTCGATAATACTTTTTGAGAGCACTCAAAAACTCTTCTCCTGTTGCAGCTTCTTTGTAACGCTCCTGAGTATCTTTAATGCCCTCCAGAGTACGCGATACCATATCTCGACCTGCACGATTATGTTCTAAAAATTGATACGCAGTATCGTTTATAGGCATTGCGATAGTTTTATCTATAAGCTCATGTCCAGACCACATAATGCGGGTTTTCATTTCATTCTTACGAAAGTCCTCAAATTTAGTTCTCAATTCCCGCCTCATCATTTGCATCTCATAGTAATTATCTTGATCTGATGTTAATTTACTTTGATCTATCCCCTTATTTATATACCACCAGTGCTTACGATTCGCAGATATAACTGGACGCAGTTCATGATCATTTTCTTGAGGCTTGATTACGATGCGTTTTTTTGTCTCTTCAAATACCTTTAAAGCTATCTGTATTTTTAATTTTTTTTGTGGGTCGTCGACGTGGTATTTTTTATTCAAATAATACTCTATTGCATCTTTCTCTACGACATATCCTCTTTTATCTATCTGGTCCTTATAAATTGCTATATCGCTTCGATCGTTATTTAAACTTGCAAGACTATTACCAAAAACAGTTTTTTGTATGGCATTTTCATCTGAATCTGCCTGAGTAACTATAAAGTCATTCATTCGTCTAGCAGATTCTATACGTGCTCGTTGTTGGACATAAGATATATCATCAACTGCTACCTCAAATAACTTATTGCGATCAGTTGCGCTCATATCTTTTATATCATTATTCTCCCATTGGTTTACCACAAAATATTTTTCAAGCTCTTTATATAAGGTCACACCGTTTTGTGATCGTGTTGGATTTTCAACATTGATGAAATCCGTTGGCATACGCTCAAATGCAAGCACTGTCAGTGCAGCATCGGTAATTCTTTTTAAATCAGCCGCACGTTTATCGGTTTCCTGTTTTTCAGCAATAGATGCATCCTGACCATTTCCAGCTCGACTTTTTCTATGAAGTATGGGCTCAACTACCTTACTCCAGAATTCATCTGCAGAACTCACATCTTTAAATGCTATATTTGTATCTTTATGATCCTTATTGTTAAAAGATAAATTCAGACCTTCTCGACCCACACCTTCTTTAAAATATCGATCATACAAGTAGCGAAACAAATGCTTATATTGCTCTTCATGCACTACTTTTCCATCTTTTAATTTTATAAAATCTGCATCAAACAACAACTCATCGCGTAATAATCGAAGTGGGTTAATACCTATATTTTCTATTCGTTTCCACGCATGTTCAAGATCTCTTGGATGATCTTTGCGCGGTGCTAATTTTTCTGCATTATCTGTGTTGTCTAACATATCTCTAAGCCAAGGAAACATGGAATACCTCATGCGCCAACCAAGTTGAGTTTCAACTCCACCGGTTTTAAGATCATTAAGCTCCATTATGTTGGGAGCCATGCCAGAATTGTATATCTGTCTCCCACGAAGACCCAACTGTCCTAATCGAAGTGATTCTTCGTATACATCTTTCCCTTCAGAAATGATATCTTCATTATTCCAATTTTCTATGATCCACTGCATATCTGGCTGTGGAAGAAAAGCCATACCTTTAATATAAGAATCAGATACACCCCATTGCTTAGCGTTAAACCACGTGTCAAATAAATTGAGATCTTTGAGTCCTGGATCACGAAATGTTACTTTTCCATCCAGTAATGCTACTGGCGCGCTTGCGTAACTAGACAACGCATGCATCTCAAGATTTACTAAAGACAAATGCATGCGTGCATGCACCAGTGCACGTTTTATAGCCCATTCAGGAACATCGCCAAAACTAAGGAGCATGTCGCTTTTTGCTCCTCTCATAGCAAGATCTATATTTGAAAACAACCCCTGAAGAACTTCAGGATTTTTTATCCAATCAGCTTTCGCAAATGTTCTTTTGTAGTGACTACTAATTTGTATCTTTGCAGCTTCTACTAATTCGGCATATGGTAATTTATACAGTTCATCAAGTCTATTTGCCTGCAAACTCTCTTTAGCGTAATGTGAAGCCTGTGCAAAAAAGGT
The DNA here is from genome assembly GCA_027624795.1 of bacterium. GTDB lineage: Bacteria > Patescibacteriota > Microgenomatia > UBA1406 > GWC2-37-13 > UBA1450. The sequence goes on from JAQBTX010000057.1 coordinate 3,240, forward strand.
TGTTTGAGGGTTTTGTGAACCCTTATTCATTAGGTAGTTAAAATTAATTCCAGTCTCAAGAAGCGATTTTTCTGCCTCAGTAGATATATGAAGATCTTCTAACATCTCCCTAAACGTACCCCTCAAAAGCTCATGAGATGGAGTGCTAAAATCTACCAACCTTCCCCCTACTTTTACTATTCTCCCTTTTTCATCTTTACGCTCAACCCATTCTTCTTTCTTCTCATTTCCATAGCGGTAAAATAATACTTCTTTCTTAGTATCTGGGTCTATTTTTCTATGATGATATTCACGCTCACTTTCACTACTTTTTAATGTATCTAATTTCCCTGCAAACGTATTAAAAACAGATTGCAAATTGGCAAGCTGATTTCGTGATTTTTCACCAAGAAGTTCATGCCATGACTTTTCTCCACTTGCTTCTATGACCTGCTCAAATATTTTATTGGTAGTAAACACCAATACCTCGTGTATATGGTGGGTTGCATCTTTAGCTGCCCGCTCCATGCGTTTCTGTTCATTAGGAATATCAGCTACACTTAATTGATCTAAAAACAATCCGCTTATTTTTCTGTAATAGTCATAAAATGAATCTGGGGTCTTCATAGCAAAAATGAGTTCCAGTGCTTGACGAGCATGATGTTCTTCATCTTTATGGGCAAGTTTATCTACCAGTTCTTTTGTATTAAAGGGATGCCTCTCATCCATTATTTCTTCAAGGTCAAGATGGGTACCTTCAATCATCATTTTGATCAATTCTTGCTCTGCCATTTCTCCCCGTTCACGACCTCTCATTCCTCGTTGTCTTTCTTGCAACGCTGCTTCAAATCCTCCGCTCATTATTTGCATCTTTTTTTCTTTTGCAAATTCTTTTTTCTCCTTAAATTGCGCAAGAGTTATATTCAGGCCTGCTCCTACTTCTTGTACAACTTCATCTAAGTAACCTTCCGCTTTACTCGGATTATTAGCACCAACAACTGATATTAAATCTAGCTCGAATTGGGTTGGATTTTCTCCTTCTCGTGAAAATCTTACATACTCGGTTGTACCAAGTATGCCCTCAATAAGTGGCTGAAGAAATACGGCATCATTATGATCTATGGTTTCTGTGTCAAATTTCTGAAGAAGTTTGTTGAATAATACTCTAGTGGGCCCGTGGGCAGGGGGAACTATGATACGTTCTTTCGCTGCACTTATAAACAGACCAACTGCATTTCGAACCCCTGTAGCTTGGGCTTCTTTATCTTGGGCAACGAGACCTCCTCGAATTGCAGTAGCAGTACTCCTAGACAGTTCTTCTGCTGCGGCCCGTTGTCTTACAACTGCCGCTTTAACCTTTGCAGCTATTTCTGCCTTTTTTTCTTCTTTTTCTTCAGTCCCCATGCCAGCTTGCCTATTTTGATATTCTAGAATTTCTCCTTGAATATCGGCTTGTTTCTGATTTTCAGCAAGAACGCCCGCATCTGGATGTGATTCATGTGTAGCTACCATGCAATAAGTATAGCAAGAAAATTATTGTTATGCTGTTTTTTGTTCAGGACGAAAAAGTATGTTTTATGAGATGCGCAGTAAGAGAATCTTTTTTGAAATATTCTTCCATGTCGCACGTGAGACATGTGACATTCGTA
>JAQBTX010000058.1 GCA_027624795.1 bacterium
ATTAATAATAATTATATATCTATGTTCATACTAGTACAAGGCGACATATGCTACAATACATCTATGAAACAAGGAATCGTATTACTTATGGGACGCCCCAATGTGGGCAAGTCCACATTTGTCAACAATATCATCGGTCAAAAGGTGGCTATAACATCGCCGAAGCCTCAAACTACGCGCTTCCCTATTCAAGGACTGTATGAAGAAGAACGGGGAAAAATAATTTTCACCGACACCCCGGGAATTTTTGATCGTGCAACAGATACACTGTCAAAAAAGATCAATAAGCAAACCATGAGAGCAGTGAACAAAGAGGTTGATGTGGTGCTGTATTTTGTAGATCCTACCCGCAGACGTGACTTTGAAGAAGCAAAAGTACTAGGTATTGCACGTAAGATTGAAGCGCCGGTCATACTGGTCTTTAACAAAGCAGATATGAAGACTACCTACATGGCACAATACATGTATTTGGAAGACGAATTTGAACATGTGTATAAGATATCTGCGCTCGAACGCAAACATGTTGGCCCCCTGTTAGACAAGATATTTGAACTGATCCCCGAACGAACTGAAGATCAATTTATAGATTCCGAACATATATATCCCCTTCTTAACATGGATAGTAAAGCATTTATGGCAGAACTTATTCGGGAAAAAATTTTTATAATGATGGGAGAAGAAGTTCCTTATACTTCTACTGTAGTGGTAGATGACATCAAAGAGCGAAAAAATGGCATGATGTATATAAAGGCGCGGATCTTAACCACTCATGACCGGTATAAAAAAATGCTTATTGGAAAAGCCGGCAGAAAGATTAAAGAATTGGGAAGTTACGCACGTAAAGAAATTGCCTTGGCTACCAATAAAAAAGTATATTTAGATCTCATGGTTGAGACCGATGAACACTGGCAAGACACCCTCTATTCATAAGGCTCCAATCTTGATATAATATCTTTCTCTTGGTGGCCGTAGCTCAGCTGGTAGAGCTCCTGCTTGTGGAGCAGGTTGTCGCGGGTTCGAGTCCCGTCGGCCACCCCAAGTTTTATATCTTCGAAAATCCTCGAACCTTAACGGGATCTTGAACTTTTAATATTAATATTGCTCTTTTATTTTTTCTAAAGCATATTTTACAAATTTCAGAGTCTCCAACCATCTTTCATGATTTGCCGGTTGTTTGTCAGAGATACTTTCATCTTTTCGTTCATTCCAAGAGTAATCTATAAGATCACGCCATTTGGAATCCAGGTTTTTCTTGCTCCATTCCATGGCGTCCTTTTTTGAAGTGATTCTTCCTTCAACTAAATCTTGTAAAACTCTGCAGAAGTGCAAAACGAAGAAGACTTGGTAAAATCTAGTCTCCCATTCATCAGGATTAGCCAAGAATCCAGGAGTCCATCCTTCATGAAATTCTTTTATCTCTTTTCGCAAATCTTCTGGAGTTATTGGATCTATAAAAGTTTTGGGATCAGGTCCTAAAACAGTAATTCCTTTTTCTCTGATTTCCCAGCGCACAACTAAAGTATTATCATGATCATTTTTTTCAATTTTTTTATGCCCATTATCAAAGTACCAAAGCTTTCGTTCCTCTGTGTTATTTTCTTTGCCATTTTCAAAGCGGGAAGAATGTTTCTTAAATTTTGGTAATGGAAAGAAGGAATATTCTAGGTGCTTAACCCACTTACTATCCATATTTATAAATTTGGTATGCACTTCTTGAACTTTTTCTACTTCTTTATCTGTTAAATCACGATTTATTATCACGGTAAAATCTATATCGCTTGTCATATCAAAATCACCAATTGCAAGTGACCCTTGTAAATAAAGCCCCACAAAATTTTCATCAAGTGTTTTTTTATATGCTTCGGCTAATTCATAAAAAACCTTATCTAATTCTGGGTAATCTGTTAATTTTCTCATAAACTGAGTATACCAAAAGCAAAAATATGCTTGAAATCATTAGCTAATTTACTAAAATAAATTCTAAAATCGTTTGGTCGGCCGCCCATAAAAAATGTTAAGCCTAGCTGGAAATTCTTCCCCCTTCTTTCACTAACCATTTTCCCGTTTCCCAATCTCCATCTGGAGTATCGTTTTTAAACCGTATATCAAATCTTATATATACGTTTTTCCATTGCTGATAAATATATACGGTCCTAAAATAGTCAGCCAGATCTGGAAAACTTATTCCATAAGGTTTGGGAAGGAGAAGTTCTACTTGGGATCTAGTTAGATCAGTTTCAATATCAAATTGAAATGTGGGTACGGATGAATGTTGGTCATAAACAAGTTCAAATTTTGGTTCTCTCCCTATGGGAAAACTAACAATATCTTTATTAAATTCATCCTTTGTAGCAGGAAGAATAAAAGGCCAATTTTCTCCAGTTGGATACTTATAGATATTGGACTCCAAAGAAAGTTTTGATATAAGATCGTCGTATTCTTTTTTGGTTACTAATTGAGCTGGAAGATTAACACCCGTATGATCAATCCGAACGATGTGAGATGCTATTCTGTTATAAAGCTCGCCGAGAGGCAATGTGTAGTATTTGTTATTGTTAACATTATGTTCTATAAAGCTTCCCTGGCTATCTGTCTTCTTAGTTTCAATTGCTATAACTTCAAGTCGATCATAGTGATGAATGTGATTTTTATTATTTGATATACATAAATTACCTGCCTTCATCATAACTTCTTGTTCCATCTCAAAATAGATTTCAGGAACCGCAACGTCAGACAACTGGATTACTGTTTCGGGTTTTGCATCAGATGGATTTGACGAATTAAAGATAATGCTGTTATGACCTTTCTTACTATTGGGAAGTTTCTCAAATATGCGAAATAAATACGTCTGAAAGTCTGATTCCTGTTTATCGGGAAATAAATAAACTATTTGCTGTAGCATGCACAGATTATAGCACTTAGAGTAACTAACATCATCGACCACCCGCTAAATAATCCCATACTAAGCACTTACTTGACAAAAACATAAAGACATATTAAATTTATGTAGGTTGATAATAAATTATCTCTTTGATATAATATTTATCCTATAGAAATTTGGTGAGAGAGTTTTTACTCTCCATGACGCAAACGTCCAAAAACCTAAGCGTGAGGCACCAAATTAGTATTTACTTTCTTCTCTTTTCTTTCTTATCCATTACAGAGTAAAAAATCATATTATTTTGATAGTCATCTATAATCACTACTCTAACCTTACGAAATTCCTTCACCCCATTTTCTTCAACTTCCACCATTCCTTCTAGTGCGTAATAGGTTCTGTGTCCTGTTTTCCTAATATTTTGAATTAGTCTTGACTGCTCGATTATTATCTTAACGTGGGGAAGTAATTTTAACTTTCTGAATGTATCTTGAGATGTTCTTTTTTTGTTTCCAGTCGCCCCAATAATGTGCCGCCAACCTATTAACGAAAAACGAACTTTGCATTTAAACGCAGGGCTATTTATTCCAACCTTTCTCCATTCTTCATATAATTTCCAAGCTTCATTTTTAGCCTGTTGTATATTTACATACTTTGTCATTCGTAAATTATAGGTTATAAGGATAGCACTGTCAAAACATCGTTAGATATACTACACTATGATAGGAAATCAATTCTTCGACACATTTTTACAAAATCATCCCCGTAAATACATTCGCAACAAATTTTCATATATCGTTGGTGGTACTTCAAAAACAGCATTTCTCATATTCCCTGGATCAGGTGAAAATGATTACTCATGTTACAACTTGATTGATCATTTTGAAAAAAAATACAAAGCCATTGCTGTAAATTATCTAAATTTGACCAGCTTGAATGAGTTTTTTGAAGTCGTTCAAACGATTCTTAAAAAAGAAAAAATTGATTCAGTTATATTGTATGGATTATCACTCGGTGGATTTTTAGCACAATCATACATACGAAAATATGGTATGACCAAAGCACTCATCCTTTCTCACACCGGCACCATAAGATCGCCAAGTATTCGTAAAAGTGTCATTCGACCGCTCAAAATTATCGCTCCTTTTGTCAGATACATACCACCAAAACTTTTTAAGTTCATTCTCAAAAGGGTAATGCTCCGTGCACAACTTCGCAAAGAAAATATAAATGATTTGTATGCTCAGTTTGCACCGTTGTATATCATAAAACGGAGTAAAGAATATGGAAAGCGCTTTGAAAATCCATTGTCTGACAAGGCATTTATTCAATCAGTTACGTTCTTAGGTTTAAGTATGGAAAAAGAAGAACTATCTCACGAAGCTCTTTATGATGATTCGGATCGAATTCTTATATTTAAAACAGATAATGACCCTCTTGCCCAAGATGATGGATTGCTCAATGAGTATTATCCCCATGCAACCGAACATGTATTTACTATTACTGGTCACTTAACACCTTTTATCCAAACAGATACTTATATGAAAACCATAGATGAGTTTTTGGAGAAGAAATAATATACTTATTCCCATGATCCCCTATACCCTTTGGCTCGTCCCTCAAGAACCAGTTCGCACTGAATATCAAACCATCATAGATGAATATTGTAAAAAGTTTTCTATTCATACGTTTGAACCGCATATTACATTGACTGGCGGTATTGAGAGTGTGGATGAACAAACCATACAATCCATACAACAGGTTATTGAAAATGCACATCCCATCGATGTTTCAATTTCTGAAGTAAGTATAAGTACCACGTATTTTCAATGTGTATTTGCCCGAGTCACTCCAACTCCTGAGTTACTTGATCTTCAGATAAACCTTAGATCGGCATGTAATATAGTTGCGGAAGACTTTTTTATGCCACACCTGAGTTTAGTATATGCAACTATAAGTTCTGAAGAGAAA
>JAQBTX010000008.1 GCA_027624795.1 bacterium
GTCGGTCTTGAAAACCGATGAGGCGCAAGTCTCCGCGAGTTCGAATCTCGCCCTCTCCGCTCATTACGATACTGTAGTGCCTATAATTTTTAACAAAAGGAGAGGTCGCATAGCGGCCGAGTGCAGCGGTTTACTAAACCGCCGTGGTGTCAAAACCACCGAGGGTTCGAATCCCTCCCTCTCCGCAGCGTAAGAACGTTTTCGCAAGATGCGAAATACGTTCAATGCTGCTGTGACGTTAAACGTAATCTGCCAGCTGGCGGAAACGTTTTTACGTCACGCCTTCATAATATATGCAAAGCAAATTTAAACGTGACTGTCGCGTTAAACGTAATTCAAAAATGTTGAAAACGTTTTTACGTCACGCCTTCTTGATCTTCAATCGAACATGTATTATTATGTAATCACCCATGTTTTATTATGTATATATCCTCTACAGTATACAGTTTCATAAGTTATATATTGGATTCACAAAAACCTTGTGCAACGGGTGAAAAAACACAACTCTGGTCAATCGTCAGCTACAAAGCCATATACTCCTTACAAACTAATCCATTATGAAGCATTTCTGAACAAAAATGATGCGCTGCACAGAGAGGTGTATCTTAAATCCGGATACGGACTTCGAAGCATCAGAAAAATGCTGTGTTACTATTTTGAAGAAAAATAATTTTAAAAAATATCTGAAGTCAGATTCAGGTAGAGCATTTATGAATAAACATTTCTTTTAAAAATCTTCGGGTTTTTTTGTATTGGAAAACCATCTTTTTTATCCTTTTTTTGTTTATTTCATTTGAAGTTTAGGTTTTAACAAAGCTCTAAACCATTTGACAAGTCTAATAAATTGTGTTATACTTATTGAAATGCTAAGTACAGAAAAAAGTGAAATATCAAACAAGTTTATTTGTGGAGAAAATACAAAATTAACCTCTTCTATAGGATATAACTTGACAAATGTGTTGTATACTAGTAAACTGCGATGCAGTTCATCACAGAGCAGTTTACTAGTATCATAAATCTTCATTTTGCCTTTGCAATAATCCAAACATTGATCTATATCTAACTACAATAACAAACTATGAGTTAATCTAGATCATGACATGAATATGTACATTCCTGATAAACTAAATAAAGAACTCTCAATTTTTGCACACCTTCTATATTTGTTATCATGAGGTAATGAAGAAAAGGCTCAATCTTGAAGAAGAATTTGGCTCCCGCTTGAGCTCAAAAGGTTTATTTAACTATGCACAAACCTTTTATAATTCGTTTTCAGAGTTAGTACATATCGATTCTGACACTACTCGATTCCATCCAGTGCAATATTATCTTGCCTCACACTCTATAGAGCTTGCATTGAAGTCCGTTTTAAGAGATATGGGTTTTACATATGATCAATTAATGAATCTGGGGCATGATCTTGAGGAGATTCTCAGAAAAGTTCAAGAAATAGATGGAATGGAGTTTGCTGTTCAAGAAGTAGCAGTCATCAAAGCTTTAAACGTATATTATTATGCAAAGCAATTAGAATATTTCATACAAGGTTATAAGGAATTTCCAGATTTATTGATAACTGATGTAGTCGTTATGAGCCTGCTTGATAAAGCGAAAGAAGTTATATTAAATGGTAAGTAATAAAATTCCAATACTTTCCCCCAGTTCAGCAATTGGTTTATATCTAGATGATCAAAAGTGATAATATTGACTATAATATTCAGAAAGAGCGATTCTATTCTCCAAAATTAGTATTAGGTTTCTTTGCAAAACTTCGTCAGACATACGGTAAAGAAAATATACTAAAGCCTGAGTTTAAAAGAGCACGTGAAATGTTTAGTGGAGCAATTTCTCTATTGGGGGCATATGAATTAGACACAAATAATAAATTTTGGCTGCAATCAAATAATCAAAATTCTTCACCCGATATCTACGCCGTTCAACTTGTTGAGGATCCAAAAGAGTTTGTAACTTCACTTATTTCTCAAATCGAAGTGGTTGATTTTGATGAGCATTTTCATAGTGGAGATATTATTGAATTTTTAAGTAAAACAAAACTTTCACCAAAAAAATCTTATGATAATCATACCCTGATTGTGGTTCATTTGTTAAGGAATATGAGTATAAACGTATTGGAAATAGCAGAAAAAATGAAACTATTAAAACCACGCTCATCCATTTATTTTATAGGTAAAGTTGGAAAAGGAGTAACGGATAAATTTATGATTTGTAGTCCCTATCCCAAAGTAACAAAAATAGTTAATTTTAGTCTTAAGGAAACTGCAAGTAAGTACCAAATCAAAGACAATATTATCTTGACAAAGGGATCAAATAAAAAAATAATTATGACAAAAGAAGAAAAAGTAGTTATTAAACTAAGTGATATTTTTTTCTTTGACGAAAAAAAAGTAGAAAAATATAAAACTACATAGCAAAAATACTTTCAACATCGTTCCGCGTACACCGCTAGTACGCAGAGTCTTCAATATTTTGCTTCAATCTACCTTGCCTTAACAAAAAAGACTAGCCACTTCTTGTTTGAATGATCAGTTGTGTAAGATTCAAGTATCTCAAAAGAATTTTTCTCTAAGATTGTTTTAAATTCATCCTCTAGATAAAAAGAAAAAAAACGTTTATAACCTATTCCGGTGTGGTCGCCCTCTACAAATCGTTCTCCTTCTCCTTTTTTTAGAGTGATACAGCCAATAGCACCAATTTTGATTATCTGATGAATGCTCTGTAGTGCCTTATCAATCTGTTTTTTTGGCATATGGAGTAATATTGCACAAGCCCAAAATAAGTCAAAATGATTTTTGGGAAAATCTAGATCGTAAACACTTTGTTTTAAAAAAGTTACTCCTGGGTTATTTATTCGTGACTGAGATAATAGTCCATCTGAATAGTCTATTCCTGTATATTCATAACCGAATCGTATAAAGTCTTTTGCATCTCTTCCGCTGCCAGACCCAATATCAATAATTTTGCCATGGGGTTTATAGTTATGAAGTTTTTGTTTTTCTAGTATCCATACTTTTTCTTCATCCCTTGATTTTGCAAAGGTAGTTGCATTTTGATTATATGAGTCTATGGTACTTTGCTCGTGAGGTGTTAGTTTCATGATTGTAATTATACCTCTTGCGGAGATCAGCAACGATATTTGCAATGCAAATTTAAACCTGACTGTCACGTTTATATATTGCTATTCTTATTTTCTGAAAAAATCTTTCATTGGATCGAAATAATATTCAATCCAACCTTGTTTATATTGTGTCTGACCTACAGGAATACTGGTATGTGTTAGTGTCAATTCTGTTTTTCCTTCCGATTTTTCAACGAACTCAATAGTAAGTATTGAATCTTCATCTTTTTCATCAAATTCAGATGTTCGCCAGGTTTGAACGATTTTTTTATTTGTAATCAGTTCAACATTCTTTCCCCAAATGTATCCATCCCATGCGGAGTGGGAATCTCCTACTACTTTTGAGCACTGCGCTGCTCCACCTGTCATTTTCGAATGTGATTCACTATCGAGCCAAGCGTTGTAAATTACTGATGGTTCGGTTTCAAACGTTTCCTTGAGAATAAGTGATTCTTTCATATTTCGAGTTTAAAAAATACTAATTGTCTTTGTTCATACATTGTATCTTATTTGATTATGTTATGATGGTTTAGTGAATAAAACGATTGGAATTATAATAGGAGTTATTGCAGTTATAGGTATAGTTTTTTTTGCTTTCTTTAACGAGAAAACTTCAATAGAAAAATTTTCTCTGCAAAATAAAGGAGAAAAAAATGATGGGGGAGTGTTGAAAGGTGCGACTTTGGATTCGCTCGAAACAATTACTTTGGCGGGAGGATGCTTTTGGTGCACAGAGGCATATTTCCAGGAAGAACAGGGGGTAATTGATGCGATTTCTGGATACACAGGTGGAAGCGAACAGGACGCTTCGTATCTAAAGGTTGCAAAGGGCACTACATCACACCGTGAAGCTGTGCAAGTTACCTATGACCCAAGCATCATTACTATCGAAAAGATTTTAGACATCTATTGGTCGCATATTGATCCGACAGATGATCTTGGCCAGTTTGCAGATAAAGGCTTTCAATATACAACTGCTATTTATTATCACGATACTATACAAAAAGATGCAGCTCTTGATTCTAAAAAGCGCCTAGAGAGCAGTGGTCTATTTGACGAACCAATAGTCACAGAAGTAATAGCGTTTACCAATTTCTTCGAGGCAGAGGATTACCATCAAGATTATTACAAAAAAGCGAGTGACCACTATGAGCGCTATAAAAAAGGTTCTGGGAGAGCTAGTTTTGTCGAAGAGACATGGGCAAAAGATGCAGCTATTAAATTTCTTGAGGGAGAACAAACACTATAACACGTGTATTTACTCAGTTTAAACAAATTTAAAAGAGGATGAATTAAATAACGATCACAGAGGAGATAACTGTCCAATCGGTATTATTTTTTTATCTAGTCCTATAGCTACTTCAACTTCTTTTTCTCCAAAACCAGCTAATGGTTCTACCTCTTCTGGGAAGTCACTATAGTAATAACTTGGACATGCCCGATTTATAGCATCTCCTAACGTGATAGTTTTCATCATTTCGCCAAAAGTTTCCCACATATTATCTTGCCCATACAATATCATGTCTAAACCAGTGGCGGGAATAAAGTCCCCAGAAGGAGTTTTAAGAAATGCAATTATCGGCCTGCTTGGATCGAGTTCGGTGGTTTCAGGTGTTGATGGTTCATTTAAAGGAGCACTTTTAATGTGCATTTGCAGTTTATCATATGCGTGTTTCATACTTGTAAAATAGTCGATCTGTCTGTATCCGCCGGCGAGTTTTAATCCATAATAAAAACTGAGGAGAATAAAAGACAAGAGTGTCGAAGGATAGATTGTCTTTTCTTCAAGCGCCTGCCTAATACCAGTTGGATCTAATTTTACTCGAAATGATCCATCTTCTGTTTCTAGAAAGTCTCCACGTCTCCAAAGTTGAGCACGATACTTTGCATCTTTTGGATATCCCCAAAACATATAGGTTCCTTTTTTATTTTTCAAATCAAAGGCTCCCGAGATTCCATCAAAATACTGCTCAATATAGGGAATCAGTTTCTGTGAAAACAGAAGTTCATCGATTTCTGTTGTGCCCGATAGGTGATATTTAAGTAGCGCCTTCATAACAATATTTTCTTGCTCTAAAGTGACAAGATTGATTTTACCTTCATGTTTTGATGTTAAGTATTTTTGCCAAAGTTGAGCATTCATGACGGTTACCTGATCAGAAAATGAATCGAGTTTGAATTGGTCTTCCTTCAGAAAGATTGAATCTATGGTTTCTTGCAAAGATATAAACTGGGACTCGGATAGATTGGCTTTTTCAGTAAGCTTGAGTTTTTGGAAATTTTCGTCAACGAATTCTTTTTCGTAGTGAGGAAATCTGAATACAGGAAATGGTCGCACTTTCCTTGGGAAAAATGGAAAGGAATTCAAGATTACTTCGCCATTGTTCACCGTGTGATAGACAAGACCTCTGGGAAAAGATACGTTGTCAAACGATATATTGGCGCAGGATAATACTATGATGTTTTGGTTATTATTTTCTCCATTTAGAGTAGTTGTCGCGGCAAGGAGATGTCCTGTGAGAAAATTTTGCTGGCATAGCGGACCGTGATGATCAGCCGTAATTACAAAGTAGTTTCGTTCAAGTTGTTCAGCGCAACTGACTGCTCTTTCCTTTCCGAGTAATCTTTCTACTTCATCAGAGATTATACCGATTATCTCTTTCCGACGGCTTGGATCAGAAATAAAACTGCTTTTCGATTGGTGTTTGATATAGTCATAGAGGCTTATATCACCCATTTCTCTATATAGTTGTCCTAAAACTTTTCGATTTTGAAAAAGCGCAGATCGAATTTTTTCCAGGGTCGATCTACTATCTTGTAGTGAACGCGATTGTGTAGGATTCATTTTTTGATGATTTGAAAAGCTTTTATTATACAATTTTGTCATCTGGGTTGCAACAATAGTCTGAATGGTCGCTAAAATGAACACTGTGAATTTAATCCTCAAAAACCCTTGGGTGAACTTTGAGCACTTGGTCATCTTCAGCTTTGGGGTTACCCCTTCCATCAGTATTACTGGTGAGGATATAAAAATATCCATCGGGAAGGAGTTTGATAGTCCGCAATCTTCCATATGTCCCACCAAGAAACTCGGTGAGCTCGGGCATCGTATCAGCTTGTGGGGTGAGTTTGTATATTCGCTCTGCCCTCAGTCCCGCAAAGAAAAATGAGCCATTAGTATAGTCCAAACCTCCAGCAGCCCAGGTGTCATCACTTCCCGAATGGATATAGGGAGCTATGGTATTGGGCAAAACGGTATCTCCAACCGAATCTGGCCAACCGTAATTACCCCCCTTTTCAATCATGTTTACTTCATCGTGCCCAGTTTGTGCTCCCGATGGACCATGTTCACTTGAAAACAATTGTCCTTTACTATCCCACGCGAGTCCTTGTGGATTTCTGTGACCATATGAGTACACCTCATTGCCAAAAGGGTTATCTGCGGGGATTGACCCGTCATCTTTTATTCTTAATATCTTTCCCGACAGAGAGTCTTTATCTTGTGCAGTATCTTCATACGTTGCATCTCCTGTGGTGATATAAAGATTGCCATCTGGGCCAAATGTGATTCTTCCTCCATCATGGTAGATTGCTCCTGGAATGGAATCGAGAATTACTCGTTTTTCACTCAGAGTATTTGTTTCCAAATCAAAAATATGTCTTTCCACCCGGTTTATATCGGTATCTTCACCTTTACTTGTCACATAAAGGTAGATGTAGTGATTTGAGCTAAAATTTGGGTGCAGTGCCGCACCTAATAATCCTCCCTCGCCACTTTGTTTCACCCCTTCAATTGGGATCCGAACAGTGGCGTCATTACTTTTTGTGTACCTGACGAGGTTACCTGAGCGCTCGGTTATCAAATAATCATCATCTGCTAAGTAAAGAATCTCCCAGGGAATCGAAAGATCGGTTAAAAGAACTTCAATGTCTTTTATCTCTTTGTTATGATCTATTAACTTAGTATTTTCAAAGTTTTTCCGAGGAGTAAAAAAGAATGTTGCGACCAATTTTTCACGGAAAAATATAAAGATAAGTGAAGATATAACAATAAATCCAATCAGTAAATATATAGCTTTTTTCATGATGTCATTGTAGCAAAATGTCGATGATGGTGGACACTCTCTAATCTGTGTTTTCTCCTCATTTCTTTGAAATTTATTGAATTTAGGTTTCCCTCACAAAATGTCGATGTGCATGCACATTTGCCAATCTTTGTTTTCTCCTCATTTCTTTGATAAAGAGAATTAGATCCCCACGGAGCAATACTCGGATGCTCAATTTCATGTATATCAACCGTATAACAAAAGGGAGACTAAGCCAGTTGTATTTTTCTGTCATTCCAATTTTTTGCGCAATCTTCCACACCTTTGGATTCGCGCTTGCCAGATATATATTCCCTTGTTCATTTAAAAGTGCCTTTTGAATCAGCGCAGTCGCAACTCCCTTTCCATGAAATTTTGACAAAATGGCAAGCGGCCCCAGCTTTGCCCACCCTCCAAATCGGTTGACTGCGAGAACACCAGCAAACACGTTATCAACATATGCAACATAGTATCCGCCGAATGATCTCCAGGTCCGTGGACCAATAAAGGTAAGAAATGGGAAGTTTTTTGTATCTTTAATCAGTTGATTTATATCTTTTACTTTTGGCTTGAGAGATGTTATTTCCAACTTCATAGTTTTGATAGGAAGTAATTAATTAGTTGGCCCAGAAGATATGATTTCTTGAGGTATGTCTTTGAATCGTTGAAAGTTGTTGATAAACATTTTTGCTAGTTTATTTGCAATGTTGATATACGATTCGGCACTGTCCCATGTTTTAATGGGATCGAGGATATCAACTGGGATATGAGGAATATTGACTGGTACGTCTAAATTGAATATAGGATCTTTTTTATACGTTGCATTTTTAAGTTCTCCTTTGATTGCATAATTTACCATTGTTCTTGTATGGGGTATGGCTATTCGCGTGCCAATTCCGTAGGGGCCTCCGCTCCAACCAGTATTTACAAGGTACACATCCGGACTATATTTCTTAAGAAATTTCTGAAATAACTTTACATATACTATTGGTTGAAGTGGCATGAATGGTTCTCCAAAGAGTGTTGAAAATACTGCCTGAGGTTCAGTGATTCCTCTTTCTGTTCCTGATAATTTACTCGTATAACCAGATAAAAAATGGTACGCTGCACTATTGTTATCAAGCCTTGAGATTGGTGGTAGAACTCCGAATATGTCTGCGGTCAAAAAAATGATAGTTCGAGGGTGAGGTCCAGTACCTGATTTAACATGATTTAGTATATGGTCTATAGGATATGAAGCTCTACTGTTTTCAGCTAATGAAGCGTCATCGAAATCATATTCAAGAGTTTTTGGGTCAAGTACTACATTTTCACAAATAGCTCCGTGGCGGATTGCATTATATATGTGCGGTTCATTTTTTTCACTCAAATTGATACATTTAGCATAGCAACCACCCTCAATATTGAAAATTCCATCAGATGACCATGCATGCTCATCATCACCTATGAGAGATCTGTCTTTATCTGTTGAGAGTGTGGTTTTTCCGCTGCCTGATAAACCAAAAAATAGTGCAGAATTTCCCGATTTATCTACGTTTGCAGCGCAGTGCATAGGGAGAATATTGTTATGCGGCAACAAAAAATTCATATAGGAAAATACTGACTTTTTTATCTCACCTGCATAATAAGTACCACCGATAATAGCAACATTATCTTTTAAATTTAAAATTATGAATGCCTCAGAATGTGTTTTATCCTTCAATGGATCAGCTTTGCATCCTGGGGCAACTATTATTGTTAAGTGAGGTTTATGCTTTTTAAGCTGCTCTTTGGACAATCGCAGCAACATATTTCGAATAAATAAACTATGAATAGCAAGCTCAGTTATCACACGTACTTGTATTTGATGTTTTGGATCTGCTCCTGCAGCACCATCAAAAATATAGATATCTTCTTTTAGCGATAAGTACTTGGTAATTTTTGCATAGAGATTTTTATATACCTCTTTTGATATTGGTAAATTAGATTTGCTCCACGCTACTTTTTGGTGGCTAAAATTATCGTCAACTATAAATTTATCCATAGAGGAGCGACCAGTATATTTACCTGTTTTTGTGCTTAGAGAACCATTTTTACTCAGTACCGCCTCTTTTCGTCTGAGCGTTTCTTTTATAAGTTGTTTTACTGATAAGTTCTTTTTAACGGTACCATTAGATACTATTTTTAGCTCATATAAATTAGTTGGCATTACGATTTCGAGAAATATTTACATGCAAGATATATGTTTTCAAAAAGTTCTGGGATGAATTTACTTGATACTGCTGAAAATGCTATTCGTATGTTATTGTCGAGTGAAATAACTCCCGTGTCGTACTTTTCAAGAAGTGTCTGTCTTACCTTATCTGCATCAATCGATTTATTCAATGAGATACACATAAAATAGCCTGAGTTATAGGGGAAGGGAGTAAAATATTCTTTGTATTTACTATTTTCTTTAAATATATTAACTACCATTTGATAACGCGACATGAGAAGTGAATAGAGTTTCTTTTTTTCCTCTTCATATGAATCAGAATTATATGCTGATACTAATAGAGTTTGTGAAAGATGACTAGCGCTTGATATAGAGCTACGAATAGCGCCTGTTGTTTTCTGTTCTAAGGCTCCATATGTTTCAGTTTTGAGCTTATATCCGCCATACGTTATGAAAGCAGTCCTTAATCCCCATACATAATCTTCTTTCGTTGCTCCGTCAAGTTTTATTGTCAGGATATTTTTGTGGGCATCACACAAATAACTAAAGAGAGATTCTTTTTCGATATTATCTTCATATACAAGTCCAAAATAGGCGTCATCAAGCAGAACCAATATTTCTTTACCCGATTTTGCAGCGTTTACCAATATATCTACTATGGATTTTGCTTCGTCTTTGGTTGGAGTATATCCAGTTGGATTGTTAGGAAAATTTAATAATACTATTTTTTTAGTCCCGCTGGTATTTAATAGTTCACTCAATCCTTCTGTATTGAACTTTCTATTTTTAAATATTGGAAATGTAGTCAGTTTTGCTCCAAAATTACTTTCAAATATCAATTGATAATTACCCCAAAAAAGATCGGGACTAATGATCTGTTCATTTTCATTAATAAATAAATATCCGGCAATGTATAAGCTGTGAGTAATTCCCGCTGTGACAACTGGTTTACTAAATTGTTTACCCGATAGAGTTGGATTTTTTAACTTGAGTTGTGCATTCCAAAATTCTCTTAATTTTGGGAGACCAGAGCTTGGCGCATAGGGGTATATATTATTGGGATCAAGTGAAACATGATTATGTAATGAGTTTAGATATAAAGGGATGTTATGATCGTCTGTTGCAATACCAATGGTAGCATTGATTTTTTTTCCTTCGGCTAAAGCGCTTTGAGCTAATATGCCTTCTTTAGGGAGAAATGCTGCTTTGCCATGGTCAGAAAGGAGAGAGAATACAGTAGGGCTATCATTGCGAATGATGTCATTAAGAGTTTGAGCTTGGGGATTGGTATTTAACATATATGTTAATTCAATCACTATTATACAATGACAATTTGTCAACTCTCTATCTTAAGATAATCTCATAAATCTGCTCAAAGTACTTAAGTGTGAATGACAACCCTACAACAATATGTCTGTATGGTGCGCTTCCTAAGATAATGGGCCCACATATTAAATTTGTGCATAACCCTCTTATGTTCTTGAGATTGCAGTGATTTCCTTGTACGTAGAATTCTTTAAGAATCGAAACGGATATGAAAACTGATTTAAGCAGATTTATAAGCTTAACTATGTATAGTATACATCACGATTGATGAAAGTGGTGGGTAAATGAAACGCCTGTTGCAAGCTTCTTAAAATCTGCTACTATTAATTGTGTAATTGCACCACAATATTTTACCAATCACTATATGGAATCAACACGAATAGCCTTATTTAAAGGAAAGAAAATACGAAAAACGCTTCATCAAAATGAATGGTGGTTTTCTGTAACTGATGTTATTTTTGCGCTTACTGACAGTACTGACCCTCGCGACTATTGGTATAGAATGAAGATAAGGGTAAAAGAAGAAGATGGTTTTGAACCGTCGACAATTTGTCGACAGTTGAAATTAGAAGCTCCCGACGGTAAAATGCGTGAAACTGATTGTGCCGATACAGAAGGTATATTTCGTATCATTCAATCAATTCCATCTCACAAAGCTGAGCCATTTAAACGTTGGCTAGCTAAAGTTGGCTACGAACGCGTACAAGAAATAGAAAATCCAGAGCTTGCAACAAAACGGACAAGGATGCTTTATAAGCTTAAAGGTTACCCTGACAGTTGGATTGAGAAAAGAATGCGAGGGATCGCAATTCGTGAAGAACTTACCGATGAATGGCAAAAACGAGGTGCACAAGAACAAAAAGATTATGAAATTTTGACAGCAGAAATTTCCAAAGCGACGTTTGGAATAACACCAAACCAATACAAAAAAATCAAACAATTAAAGCGAGAAAACTTGCGAGATCATATGGATGATTTTGAACTTATTTTTACGATGTTGGGCGAAAGGTCATCTACCGAAATTCATCGTATTGAAGATTCAAAAGGAGTACCAAAATTGAAAAAAGATGCAAAAAGAGGGGGAAAGATAGCGGGAATTGCCAGGAAAGAACTTGAAAAGGAGATCGGAAAATCTGTAGTTTCTAAAAAAACTTTCTTCCAAAAAGAAAATCATTTCAGTTGAGAGGTGAATAAAAAGTTCCAATACTAGTCCCACTCGCACCAAATCTTCCATTATTATGATACTATTTAAGTAGTATTCATTACATCATAGAGGTATTAATAATATGAACATAGATAAGCGAGTCCCAACTTCATTGAAAATTGTTGCAGGACTTTATATATTGCTCGGTGTCAATTCGCTTTGGCAGATGATCAGTTCAATTTCTCAGAATAGTTTTTCGATAAATTTTGGGTTTATGGCTCTATTTGTGGGATATGGTTTGCTAAAGTTAAAAAATGTGTGGAGAAAAAGTGCGCTTATAATTTCTTGGCTTATTTTTTTAATGATTGCAATAATTGGAATAATACTTAGAACCTATCCAGAGACAGTGAATATCAGTATGCTTGGAGGTTCTGGAGATAATATTCCTAAGACATATGGCTATGTAATACTTGCGATATTCTTTTTAATTAATTTGTGGCAATACCGAATTCTTACGAATAAAGAAATCAAATCATTGTTTAAGTAACGGTGAAACGGGTGAGATCGTAGTACAATAAAGTTCCTATGACCTCCCTTTCTACTGATCAACAAAAAGCCATAACGGCACTTCGGGTATGGGTTTCATCTGAAGATAAAAAAGACCAATATATAACCCTTGGCGGATTTGCGGGAACGGGTAAGACCACACTCATTGCCATACTTCGCAAACTTCTATATAAAGATAACGAGAAATTGAAGGTGGGATTTGCAAGTTACACGGGCAAAGCAGCACGGGTCCTTCGCACAAAGCTTTTGGAACAAAAAGCACTTTCGAAAAAAGATTCAGTCGGTACAATTCATTCGCTCATCTATTCTCCGGTCGTCAATGGCAAACAAGAAATTATTGGCTGGAAACGAAAAGACAAGCTTGATCGAAACCTCATAATCATAGACGAGGCATCGATGGTCGATGGTGACATATGGGAACATTTACTCAAATACAAAATCCCCATTATTGCAGTAGGTGATCATGGTCAGCTTCCTCCGATACGGGGATCATTTAACCTTATGGAAAAACCCCACATTGTATTAGAGCAGATTCACCGTCAAGCAGCAGAAAATCCCATAATCGGCCTCTCTATACAAGCGAGAGAACAGGGATATGTGCGTCAGGGGATTTATTCCAAAAATATTAAAAAATACACATCAGAAGACCCAGATTATCAATTAGAAATGAACGAAGTGCTGGAAACCTTTACTCCAGAAACACTCATACTCTGTGGGTACAATCATACAAGAAAGAGGCTCAACAATCATATTCGGCTCAGTCAGGGGAGAGAAACAGAAGAGCCAACAAGAGGGGATCGGGTCATATGCCTTCGCAACAATCATGAAAAGGGTATAGCTAATGGCATGCTTGGCACCATAACAAACATCAGTACAAAAGATACCAATTGGTATGAAGCAGAAATTGCTATGGATGGGGAAGAAGAATTATATACCGGGCTCATTTCCTCCAAACAGTTTAGTAACGATACTGCCCTCAATTTTACCGATAAACGATCACGAATCATGGCTGGCGATCTTTTTGATTTTGGGTATGCACTTACTGTACATAAGGCTCAAGGGAGTCAAGCAAAGCGAGTGATATTGTTTGAAGAGCGATTTGCAAAGATGAACGATTATGACTGGAAGCGCTGGCTTTATACTGCTATAACCCGCGCAGAAGAAGATTTGATTATTTTTGGAAAGTGATATAATGAAAATATATGAATCGTAAATTGATTATACAAGCCTTTATAGCAACATTTATAATGTTATTTTTTATTCCAAATCTTTCTTCGATTAAGGCACTTGAGCAAACAGAAATACAAACGGTAATGGATGGAATCAACGCAAAACGAACTGAATTAAATCTCAAACCGTTAGAAATTGATGACAATTTGTGTCAGCTTGCACAAAAGCTATCTGATGATAGTGAAGTTGCGTATCCTGACGAATTAAATCTTGGTCTATTACAATCAGATTTAACTTATAAGGAATATTTACAAGAATATAGCTTATATGAGTCAAATAAATTAACGGTAAACGATGTCTTAGTGGAGGCAGTAGGAGGTCAAAAAGAATTTCTTAAGTTTAATGAAGATTCGTTGATTAGAAATTTCACTCAAGAGTCAGGATTAGGAAATAGCTCACTTACCCCTGAATTAGAATATGGCTGTGTTGGCGCATCTACTGGAGAACTTGGTTACAAACCGTTTGGGTACTTTGTTGGTGGAATAAAAAAGGAGCCCATATTGTCATTCCCTCAAAACATTATTCAAGCCATCCTTTCGTATATTGCGAACTACTTCAAATAACATAAAAAATTGATCCTAGAATTAATTGACTTACTCTATCTACCTTTAAACAGAAAAACCATCTGCGATTGCTAATGTAGAATTATCTGGTATACTAATAACTAGTTATACGATAAATACATATCTGCTCAAATTACATTCAATTAGAATATATTCTTCAATTACGAGAATTAAACACACGTGAAAGGTAGGTGAATAGAATACATGGATCAAAACAATAAATTATTTGTAGGAAATCTTCCTTGGAGCATTGGTACAGACCAACTTCGAGACCTTTTTGCACAATTTGGTGAAATAACTGACGTTATCGTCATCACTGACCGACGCACTGGACGCTCAAAAGGATTTGGTTTTGTCACATTTTCTACCCCTGAGGCAGCTGATGCTGCTATTGCAGAAATGCACGAAAAAGAGGTAGATGGTAGAAATATCATTGCGAACAAAGCTCGACCCCGAGAAGATCGACCTCAAAACGGTGGTTACGACCAACGTTAATCGTCAACAATAAACCCTAAAACACCCGCCTTCTGGTGGGTGTTTTTTATGGCCTATCTACTTAAACTCTCTTATATTAGTGTCATTTATAAAGAAAGTTGCACCTTCATTTGTTACCAATTTATAGGCAACTTTTCGAACCATGGTTTCTATAAATCGCTCCAAACTACGAATTCCTGGCTCAAATCCAAGAGGACGAACAATGCTGTTCCATAATGCGTCATCTACCGCAAGCTGCTGGGGAGTTAAGCCACTTTCTTTCATATATTTGGGCAATATATAATTTTTTCCAATTTCTATCTTTTCTTCATCGCTATATGATGGCATTTGTATAAGCTCCATACGATCAAACACCGGTGGGGCGACATTATTCGTATTGTTGGCAGTTGCAATAAAGAGCACTTGAGATAAATCAAATGGATAGTCTATAAAATAATCTGTAAAATGCATATTTTGGCTCGGGTCCAAAAGCTCCAAAAGAACTCCCATCACCTCAGCAAGCGCATCAGGGGTAACTCTATCTAGCTCATCTAAAAGTATCACCGGGTTTCTCACTTGCACTTCTCTTAACGCTTTTATAATTTTCCCCGGTTCAGATTCTGGAGATGTTTTCGATTGTCCTCTTAAATCTTTTGCAGATGCTAGTCCGCCAAATGGAATGCGTACCATTTTTCGGCCCAATGCTTGCGCAATAGACGAAGCAAAGGTGGTTTTACCCGTTCCTGCAAGGCCAACAAAAAAGATCGGGCGTGTATGCATGGCTTGAGATTGGAGTTCTTTTTTCTGCAAGGTATATATTGACAGATATTCTAGAATGCGCATTTTTACTTTTTCTAGTCCAAAATGAGTAGCATCCATTGCCTCCTTAGCTTTTGCAAGATCAATTACATCGGGTGTTTCTTGATTCCATGGTAATGTGACAATCCAATCTATATATTTTTCAATAACATCTAAATGCGCTAAATTTCCTCCGTATTTAAGAGATAAATTAATTCGTTCTATTTGTTCGAGCGCTTTTTCATGCAAATTAGCAGGTAACTGCGCCGATTGCAATTTAGTCTTTAGCTTTGTAATTTCAGATAAAGCAGCTTGATCATCCATAGAATTAGCACTCGTATAATACCCTTGACAAATATTCAAAGGTTCGATATAAATAACTACGTGAATTATTATTTATAAGTTAACTATAACAAAAATATGAAAGCAAAACACAACATCAAACCTTTGTTTGATAATGTTCTCATAAAACCTCTTCAGAAAGATGAAGTAACTGCGTCTGGTATATTTATCCCCGATACCGTGAAAGAAAAACCTCAAATGGGAGAAGTAATGGCAATTGGCGATGGTACATCATGCTCATGTGATGGAAAGTCATGCAACACCAAGATGATTGTAAAAGTAGGCCAAAAGGTCATTTATAAAAAATGGGGTGGTAATGAAGTGAAAGTAGGTAATGAAGAATGGCTCATAGTAGAGCAAAAAGATGTTATGGCGATAGTGGCCTAATGATAAAAATTATTAATTATTAATCAACTAAACTTATGGCAAAACAAATTATTTACGGCGACGATGCTCGTCAAAAGCTAGCAAGTGGAGTAAATCAGCTTGCACGCGCAGTTGTTACAACCCTTGGACCTCGAGGTCGAAATGTGGGACTTGACAGAAAATGGGGATCTCCTACCGTAGTTCACGATGGAGTAACCGTTGCAAAAGAAATTGAACTAGAAGATGCATTCGAAAACATGGGTGCGCAAATGGTAAAAGAAGCAGCATCTAAAACAAACGATGTTGCTGGAGATGGAACAACAACATCTACTCTTCTTACCCAAGCGATGGTTAATTTGGGACTTAAAAACATTACCGCAGGGGCCAATCCAATGATCCTTAAAAGGGGTATGGATAAAGCAATTGAACATGTGCTTGACGCCGTTCAAAAAATGGCAAAGAAGATTCCTGACAATGATATTGCACAAATCACACAAGTTGCTACCATTTCTGCAGCAAATAATGAAATTGGCGAAATCATTGCGCAAGCTATTAAGAAAGTAGGAAAAGATGGGGTGGTTACAGTAGAAGAAGGAAAAGGATTGCAAATGGAGACTGAGCACAAAGAAGGTATGGAATTTGATCGTGGTTATGCATCTCCATACTTTGTCACTAATCCCGATCGTATGGAAGCAGAAGTAGAAAATCCATACATTTTGATAACCGACAAAAAGATTTCCGCTGTTTCAGATATGCTTCCGTTCCTCGAAAAGGTCGTGAAAATATCTAAAAATATCGTGATCATAGCAGAAGAAGTAGATGGTGAAGCACTTGCAACCTTGGTTGTAAACAAAATTCGTGGAACCTTCAATGCACTTGTCGTGAAAGCTCCTGGATTTGGAGATCGACGAAAAGCCATGCTTGAAGATATCGCCATTCTTACTGGTGGAACTGTTATATCTGAGGATCTTGGTAAAAAGCTTGACAATGTAGAGATTGAAGACTTGGGACGAGCTGATAAAGTATCATCAGATAAAGAAAACACTCGAATAGTTGGTGGAAAAGGAGATAAGGCAGCTCTTATGGGGCGTATTGCACAACTCAAAAAAGAGATCGATTCTTCCACATCTGATTTTGATAAAGAAAAGTTGCAGGAGCGACTCGCCAAGCTTTCGGGCGGCGTAGTTGTTATAAAGGTGGGTGCAGCTACTGAAGTCGAAATGAAAGAAAGAAAAGAACGAGTAAATGATGCAGTAGCAGCCACAAAGGCTGCACTTGAAGAAGGAATTGTAGCTGGCGGAGGCACCACCTATCTACAGGCACGTGCAGGTCTTACAAAACTTCGATCATCCATGAAATTTGATGAAGAAAAGATCGGTGTGGATGTAGTCTTCAATGCACTTGGTGAACCAATTCGCATGCTTGCAATCAATAGCGGCATGGAACCGGGACGAGTGATGTATCAGATTGAACAAAAAACAGATACCGACTATGGTTTTGATGCCGTAACGCTTGAGTTTGGATCTATGTTTAAGAAAGGTATTGTGGATCCTGCTAAAGTAGTGAGAACCGCTATTCAAAACGCAGGTTCTATAGCAGCAGCTATACTTACCACTGAAGCATTGGTCGCAGATCTTCCTGAAAAGAATCCTCCAGCAGCCCCTGGCGGTATGGGAGGCATGGGTGGTATGGGCGGTATGATGTAACATATAATCACATCAGAAATTTTTAAAGCCCCCCCGATTAATCGGGGGGGCTTTTTTGTGTCGATAAGGACTTGAAAATAGGCAAAATAAAAGGCATACTATTAGTATTGCCATATATCTATTCATATGAATTTAGAATCAATTAAGTTGACTCTTTCGAGTTTTTTCTCTTCAAAAACAATCAATCCCGATCATATCCCACTCGTTATCTTTAAAAAAAATAAGCGAATACTTTTTTTGTTTAAAAATACAAAAAAAGATGCAATATATGAAGCAGAGAGTGAGGACGGATTTAATTTTAATATAACAAATAATCAATATCAGAGCGATCCTACAGTGTATAAAGGGTTTCCGAAAGCTCACTGTGTTCCCGACTTTTTGTATAAAAATCAATACGTGATGTATTACGGCGACAGAAGCATAAAAATTGCCTATTCGTCCGATGAAGTACATTGGAAATCAGAGCAATCAGAAATACTTTTGGAGGCTTTTCCTATAGAACTAGCACAAGTTATTGTTCGTGAGCATGGTATTTTAGTGCACTATTTTGGAAAAAAGATAAAAAATAATAAGATTCATTACACATCATATCTCGCCCTATTTAACTTAGAGCATCCTGATCATTTACTATGGAAAACTGAAGAGCCAATCTGGAACCAAGATGACGAAAAGCTTGGAGAGAATATTCAGCCCGTAGGATCGGTTCTTCTTAATGAAAAAATTATTAGCTACTGGTTGGTAGATGGCGCAAGCATATTTGGCGTAGTTCTTTCGGGATTTTTATATGATCCAAACAAGATTACTAAAAATAGTATTACAAAACATGAAAATAATCCCATCATTGCACCAAATCACAAAAATGATTGGGAAGCATTCAATACCTTTAATCCCGCAGTCATACAAGTAGGAAAGAAAGTCCATATTTTATATCGGGCACAAGGCCACGATTATATATCATCAGTTGGATACGCGTCATCAAGTGATGGGATACATATAGATGAGCGTCTGGAAGAGCCAGTATTTGCTCCCACCATGAATTTTGAGACAAATGGTACGTCAACAGCTCGTCATGACTTTATGTCTGGTGGCGGATATGGTGGATGTGAAGATCCACGACTAACACAAATAGAAAATCGTATTTATATGACCTATGTGGCATTTGATGGCTGGTCTCCCCCTCGTCTTGCACTAACATCAATTCATGTTGAAGATTTTTTGTGTCAAAGGTGGCATTGGTCAAAACCAGTGCTTGTGTCTCCGCCAGGAGTAGTAGATAAAAGTGGGTGTTTACTTCCAGAGAAAATCAATGGCAAATATGTTTTTTTTCATCGAGTGTTTCCCAATATTCTAATAGATTATGTAGATGATCTTAACTTTGACGGAAAAACTAAATTTTTGAAAGGGCAGCATCAGATCAAGATCCGTCCCGATAAATGGGATAGTCGAAAAATTGGAGCGGGTGCACCTCCTATAAAAACAAAACATGGTTGGTTGCTCATTTATTATGGCGTAGATGATCGTGATGACAGTAAATATCTGGTGGGTGCGATGCTATTAGATCTAAAAGATCCAACTAAGATTCTCTATCGCTGTGATGATCCTATCATGCGCCCCGAAGAAGATTATGAGAATAATGGGTTTAAACCAGGTATTATATATCCGTGTGGAGCAGCAATCATTGGGGAAAATCTGATGATTTATTATGGGGGAGCAGACTCATATGTGTGTGTAGCATATGCACATCTTGATACATTTATGCACGAACTCATGGAATCTAAACCTATTCATCTTAAAAGCTTAGAAATTCGTGAATTTTCATACGGATAATGATACTCAATCGTCATCCTCAAAACCCCATCATTGCCCCAAATCCGAGCAATGCATGGGAGTCATTTGCTACTTTTAATGGAACCATTATAAAAAAGAACGATACGTATCATCTTTTCTATCGAGCAATGGGCGAAGAAATCATGGTGCATAACCATCGCTTAAGAATGTCGACCATAGGAAAAGCAACAAGCAAAGATGGAATAACCTTTAACAGTAGAGAGTTATTTATTAAGCCCGAACACGCATGGGAGCAATACGGATGCGAAGATCCGCGCGTTGTACGATTGGATGAAACGTATTATATTTTTTATACCGCGCTTGGTAATTACCCTCCCAATGAAAGAGGAATTAAAGTTGGAGTAGCCCTATCGTCTGATCTGAAAAGCATTTCAGAAAAACACCTTGTAACGCCCTTTAACGCAAAAGCAATGACGTTATTTTCTGAAAAAATCAACGGATTATACACTGCTATTTTGACAGTCAATACCGATAAGCCGCCTTCACATATTGCGATTGCTCAATTTGAACATATATCTACTCTTTGGGATGTTGACTATTGGGAAGATTGGTACCGAAATTTTGAAGATCATATTATTCATTTACGCAGAGTAAATAGTGATCAAGTTGAATTAGGTGCGCCGCCAATCAAGTCTGCCCATGGATGGATACTCATTTACTCATACATAAAGCACTATTTAAGCAAAGATATTCCAAAAGAGTTTCGCATAGAATCAATTCTCTTAGATGTAAATAATCCAAAAAAGATCATTGGGCGTATTGAGAAACCACTCCTTATACCAGAAGCAGAATATGAATTACATGGACAAATTGAGAATATCGTCTTTCCTGAAGGAGCAATTATCGAAAACGATAATCTCAATGTGTATTATGGTGCGGCCGATAGTTATTGTGCGCTAGCAAGCGTTGATGTATCTACCTTCATATCACATTTTGAGATTAATACTCCAGCAACACTCAAGTGTGAGAAGTTTCGCAATAATCCTCTGTTAGAGCCGCTCGAAAAGCATCCGTGGGAATCGAAAGCAGTTTTTAATCCAGCAGCAGTAGAAATAAATAATGTCGTCTATATTATTTATCGAACAACGAGCAGCGATAATCAATCTCATTTGGGACTTGCTATTAGTTATGATGGTATTAGTATTGACGAACGACTTGAGGATCCTATTTACCCACTCCGCACTGTATTTGAAAAGTCTGAAATCTCTGGTCACCCAGCAGGCGCTGAAGATCCACGAATTACAAAAATGGGAGACACCCTTTATATGCTCTACACTGCATATGATGGAAAAATGCCACGGCTTGCAATGACCTCAATTTCAACACAACATTTCTTATCTCGAAAATGGGATATGTGGACAGAGCCAAAAATTATATCTGCCCCAGACGTTCCCGATAAAGATGGCGCTCTTTTTCCTGAAAAAATTCAAGGAAAATATGTATTTTTACATCGCGTAGAACCAAATATTGTTATTGATACCGTTGATGATCTTGAATTTAAATCAAAACCATATTTAGACAAGGTTGGAATCATCGCACCACGTAATGGTTCATGGGATAGTGTAAAAATTGGTATTAACGACCCGCCAATTAAAACAGCCGATGGGTGGTTGATTATATATCATGGCATTAGTCAAATAGACCACCACTATCGTATTGGAACATTACTCTTAGATCTGGTAGATGTTACCCAGGTACTTGCTCGAACGCCATATCCTATATTGGAGCCAGAAGCAACTTACGAGCGTGAGGGTGTTGTAGATAATGTTGTTTTTCCATGCGGGCATGTAGTGAAAGGTGACGAGTTATATTTTTATTACGGTGCTGCAGATAAAGTTCTTTGTGGGGCAAAAGTACGTATTTCTGATCTTCTTTCTTATCTCAGAGCGAGTCATGAAAAGAGGTATTTGCAATAACCAATGGAGGGGACTTTGGTTAGTTTATTTACCATGTTCCACTGGTTACGGTATTACTTAACGTATGTTTAGCATGGATACCCTTAATCTCTTCATTGGGTTCATTTCGGTAAGTTCTCATATATAAGTCAAAATCGCACGTTTTTCCTTTTAAGTCTTCAAGCGTATCGTCAAAGCTTAAAAAAAAGACCCACTCCTCAACATCGTCATCAGTCATGATATCTTGAATTGAAAGATCAAGAAGCTTTCCATTGTAAATCTCACTTAAATCTCTTCGTACAACCTGAAGCTCAAGTGCCTGGCAGAATGGATCGTGCCCATTGGTTTTAAGCGCTTGTAAACTATATTGCACATCCATCTCTCCATTTTTTTCTATCCGTATTGTTCTTGCATCAAACCCACCTGGTACGATACCTGGTGTGACAAAAAAGCTAATAAGTTGCGCAAAATTAGCTGTATCGATATTAACGAAAGATAGAGTAGTTATTGAAAACGCATTTCCCTGCACATTGCGCTCAGCTACCAGATCGGCGCTGGTAGTGCCTGTACTGAGCATCCATATGCCAATACACAAGATGATAATAAGAGGTATTAGTGCCCGAAAATGTAGCATATAAACATCATAATGGTTTGATAATTACTTCTTCAAGTTAAATGCAATCATGCGGTCAATCAAAATAATGAGTGCAGGAACTATAATCATACCGAGAATACCAACTGGAGTTCGTGCAAACGATGCAAGAAATCCCATTTTTGGTACAATAAATACCACTTTACCCAAAATTTGTTCATTTATTATAGTATCTTGATCAATAGATCTATTAGCATCACCTTTCGTACGATATCGGGTAGTATTGCTTGATTGATCTACTTTAGTGATTCTGTGTGTTACGATACGGTCATCCTCGTCATAAAAAGTAACAATATCGTGTTGTCCATACTGAAGAGCTGGTCGGATCATGATGATATCCCCGGTCAAAATAGTGGGTTCCATAGATCCAGAGCGTATGAGTAATGATTTTAATCCCCCAACTACAGATATATGTGAAGTAACAGTAAAAAAGATAATAAGTAATATAAGAACATAAAAAACATAACTGGCGCTATTGAGCAAGAATTTGATAAGCGTCATATGCTTATTGACGTACGATGGTTAATTATCAGAGTTGTCAGTGTATTGAGTAAGTTGAAATTTGATATCAAAACTAAGCGAGTCGCTTTGTATCTCATTCCCATATGTTTCTGGATCTACATCCCACTTCATCGTAAGATTCAAAGTCTCATTGGGTTCCATGATCACAGGATCAAGCGCTTCCCACTTTTCACCTAGATCATATTCTTCATCTGCACCAAGTGTCGAATTCATAATGAAAGTATCATTAAGCAAAACAGTCATATTAACCACCGATCCCAATTCGCCCACTGTATCTGCGTCGCATCTTGGTTCCGCATTTATTTCCTGATCATTACAACCATTTTCTTTATTTTTAACGTTATTTGCTTCAATCATGAGTCTTCCTGAAAGCGAACCAGTATTTTCTATTTCCCATGTTTTTAATCCCTGTATTTCGGGCGAAGCCCCAAGGTTTTCTATAGATATGGGTTCGTTTACTTGATTATTATCTCCCGTAACGCTCAAGTCAAGAGTACCCGCAGAAAAGAAATTATTTTGGTTAGATTGTGTAGCGGTAAAGTACGCGTATGATCCTACAATCCCCGCACTTAAAGAGCCAATAACGAGAAGGAGATTAACCCAATTAGATCCGAAAATATTCATAATAGTAACTATACTGGATATATTTTCTGTTTGTCAAGTTAATTAATCAACTATTAAATAATTAACTAAAGTAAGCGTATATGGTTATTTATACGGAATTATTCTTTCAACCTTGAAGATGGTGCTATACACTATGTTCTCTCGTTTTATTTCATGCAGAATAATGCCATGAATATTTTCTTTGAGTAGTACTGAAGCTCTTTCATCATGACAAACAATGTAGTCAGCTTGTTGTAGATTAGTGTTAACATCTTCAACATGAGGCATGTAATAGTTCAATGAATCAGACTTGGAGCACGAATATACCGACATATTTGAAATATCGTTTTCATCCAAATAAACACTTAACCACTTCATCGCTTCCTTATCGCTTGCTGCCCAATAATCTAGCTCAAATTGCTTGTGATTCCCCAGAATATTAAAGTAAGTATATTGATATGGGTGAAATCGCACGTACCAACCCATTATCATGAAAGCAAATAAAATGCCAGTCATTACGACCAATTTTTTATATCTCTTATTTTGTAAGAGATCAATATATCCAAGTGCCGCAAGTATTGCAAAATGAGGAAGTAAAAATAGGTAATGGCGTAACCCATTATAAATAACCGGATTGAGGAAAATATAGATCAACATATGCATGCCAAGAGATATTACAATTAAGTATTTAAGCGATCGCATAGTAGACTTCATTTTTCTCACCATGCCATATAAAGCAAGAAAAAGAATGGGTAATGGTGTCGACACACCAATCCAGACAAATAAATACATGAGGGGTCGTTTATCAAATCCAATAGATTCACCAAAGTAATAAATATTTCCATACCATGGGTATTTGGCGGTTACTTTGAGCAGTTCGATGAAGTGATTTATGGGGTCTGCCCCAACATAAGGCATATTAAAGATAAATACTAAATAAGCAATCAAGCCAATAATCAGGCTTTCCAGCAGTACATGAGCACTCTTTTTAGCCATATCATGTAGACTAGATTCAAACAGGCTTACTATTCTAAACAGAACATAAAGAGGAATAAGAGTTAATCCAACAATCCGAATAGCTGAGGTCATGCCAATAAGTATTCCAAGTATCAATATACGCATCTTATTGTCCCATTTGGCACATAGCAACATGCCTACCATTGACGTCATATAACCAATTGCAAATGGAATATCTTTGGGATTGGCGGGGATATGGCCCAAAAAACGGGGTGTCAAGAAAAGTAATATGGGCCCTATGAGTGCGTAGAGAGGTTTTTTTGTAATGAAGAGTAAGAGCTCATACATGAGAATAAACACAAATGAAGCCAATAAGATATTAATTAAGTGGTATTGCTCATAAGTTCCATCAGAATTTAACATGTATAACAATGCGGGGTACGAGCTATTGTTAAATAATAGATCTTCGTTTCCCCCCTCATGCAACACAAACCCTTTCTGCAAATGGGCATCATTTCCCACCACTTTGTTATAAAAGTATTGGCCACGGGTATATACAAAAAATTCATCCATGGTAAGTCCAAAGTCTTTGTATGTAGCTAAGGCAAGAAAGAGGTATATAATAAGGAAAGCTAATAGTGGAATGCGCTTCAATACAAAAGTTCGGAGCGTTGCTATCATTAGTATAGTATAATATTTTTTTCGGTAAGTACCAGGGGTGGCGGAGTGGCCAATCGCATTAGACTGTAAATCTAACGGGGCAACCCTTCGGGGGTTCGAATCCCTCCCCCTGGACCAGCTTCAGTAATAATTACCTGCTATAATTTTCATATGAAAAAAATTGGGATTGTGGGTCTGGGGATTATGGGTCGAGGAATTGCTCATAACTTTCTCAAAAATAAATATTCTGTATATGTCTGGAATAGAACTAACAAAGTTAGTGAAGAATTTAAAAATAAAGGAGCAATAGTTTGTGATTCACCCTCTGAAGTTGCCCAAAAAGCTGATGTGGTTTTCGAAATTACCTCAAATGATAAATCTTCTCATCAAGTTTGGACAGGTACAGATGGAATCATATCTGGAGCAAGGAAAGAATCAGTTCTTATTGCCAGTTCAACTCTTTCTGCTGAATGGGTTGACGCTTTAAGCACTTTATGTAAAAAGAGGAAGCTTAGCTTTATGGATATTGCCTTAACCGGTGGAAGAGTAGGCGCAGAGAATGGTACTTTAACGCTTCTTTGTGGTGGAAAAGACTCAACTCTTAAAGAAATAACACCGGTACTGGAATCAATTTCAAAAAAGATTTATCATTTTGGACCAGTTGGTCATGGAATGAAGTATAAACTAATTCTAAATTTTCTCCAAGCTGTACACATGGTCGGTTTTGGACAAGCGATGAAAATTGCAAAATCATACAATATGGATTTGAAAAAAGTTAGTAGCGCCCTAGTTGATAGGCCAGGAGGTGTTATCACCCAAATAGCACAAAAAGCATACTTCGATAATCCACCAGCCCTTACTTTTTCAATTGAAAATATAACCAAAGATTTGGGTTATGCTAAAAAGCTAGCTAAAGGTTTAAATCTCGGATTGCTTGATAAGACATTGGCATTATATAAATCAGCTTTAAAGAAAAATATGTCAAAAGAAGATTGGGCGACTATCAATAAAGTAATTTAGATTTTTTCTTGCTGTTTATGAGTATATTTTGAATCGGTAATATTTCCCGTATTAAGTGCCTGTTTTGGCTCGATATATAGAAGATGAGTTTCGACAGGAGCTTCGGTCATATGCTCCAACAAATGAGGAATAATAATAAATTCTCCTACTCTAACATGAACATCTCTATCTTTGAAATGAACAATCAGATGCCCTTTTAAGACATAGAATAATTCGTCTTCTTTTTTATGATGATGCCAAATAAATTTATCTTTAATCTTTACCAATTGGACTTTGTCGTCATTCATTTCTCCAGTAATCTTTGGATCCCAATATGTTGTAATTAGTTCTAATTTTTCTTTTGTATTAATTACTTTTACCGAACTGCTGTCTTGTTTCATATAATTCTAGTATACCAAAGCTTATCAAATTTTTGAATATCCTATACTAGTCAGATCACTTCAATAACCTCCATATAAACTTCTGATATAATCTTTTCGTATGAACAATAATAGTCCGATTGTTGTGTTTGATTCTGGTGTCGGTAGTTATTCTGTTGTAAAAGTTCTCCGAAAAATTCTACCAAATGAAGATATTATTTATCTTGCAGATAGAGTAAGTTTTCCTTATGGAACTAAAACCCATAATGAATTAAAAAGTAATATGTTATCAAGAATCAAATGGCTCCAAAATAAATATGACCCTAAACTCATTTTGATTGCATCCAATACTCCATCGATACAGGTTCTTGATGAAATCAGACCACTCGTGACAACTCAATTATTCGGTGTTTACCCTCCTGTTGAACAAGCTTCTCGACTCACAAAAACAAAATCTGTTGGAATACTTGCAACAAAAGGAGCTGTGGAAAGTCCAGAAATAGATGATTTTATTAAAAAAAAGAACTTACCAGATGATATTGAATTTATCAAAATAAATGCTTCGATCTTAGTTTCTCTTGTTGAACCTGGCACATTTCAAAATGATAAGAAAACTACTGAAGAGGTTATCAAAAAATTACTTAATCCTTTATTAGAACTACATCCCGATATAGATGTGATGACATTATCAAGTACACATCTCCCATTTCTTAAAGATTATTTAGACATACTTTATCCGGGGGTACTATTCTTAGACCCAGCAGAAGACGTTTCTCAACAAATAAAAAAACATCTTGAGGATGAAAATTTGTTAAATCATACTAAAGGTAAGTTGATCATAATTACTACGGTAGATATGGAAAGAAACTTGACCGTTGATGGTTTAAAGGAGATATTATTAAAACTAGGTCTTCAGATAGAAGTTTCCACAGTTGATATAGTATAAAAAGTTCTAACATCCTTCAATTGCTCTGAACCCGACTCGATAATAATTACCCGTTCTTAAATCTGTTGACATAATTCGAGCGAACATAAAAGACATCAAGTATAAAGAATTTCACAACTACGGTCATTTTACTCAAGCAGATATGAAATCTCCAGAATTCCCTGAATTGGTGAAAATAATCTTAGAATAATATCACTTATGAGTATAGTTAAGCACAGTATAAGAGTGTTATAATTCATCTATATGAACTTAAAAGATAAAACAATTTTGATCACTGGTTCATCAAGTGGTATCGGTCAAGCAATTGCTATAGAATGTGCAAAACAAGGCGCTACAGTTTTGGTACATTATCTGAATAATGAAAAAGGTGCTCAAACAACTCTCAAGCAAGTAAATGAATATGCACAAGGTAACATCTTCCAAGCCGATCTTTCAAATCTCGCAGAAGTAAAGACGCTCTTTTCAGAAATAGCAAAGCAATATTCACAACTGGATTTCCTCGTAAATAATGCTGGAAAATTTCAATTTGGCAATCCGGACGATTATGAACTTTGGCAGTCAGAATTTCAAAATATATTTTTCAGTACGCTCTATGCTACCAATGAATTTCTGCAAATAAAAAGTCAAAAAAGTTTAAGGAAAATTGTTAACATTAGCTCTGTTTATGGCCTTTTAAATACGGGGGCTCCAGAAGCTATGCACTACTGTGCGGCCAAAGCCGCAATCAACAGCTTGACAGTAAATCTTGCCAAAAAGTTAGCACCACACATTCTTGTTAATGCCGTTGCGCCTGGATATACATTGACTTCAAACTGGAAGGGAGCATCTATTGAAGATAAACAAACCGCTGTAAATTTTACTAAGATCAAACGTTTTATTACCTCTGAAGAGATCGCCTCTGTAGTTGTAATGCTATTACAAAATGATGCGGTAACTGGTGAAATTATTCGTGTAGATGGCGGTCTTCATCTATCTGAAATTTTTTAAACTATGACTAATAAAAAAACATATGTACTCACCAAAGAACTTGTTTTAGAATTTCTCTCGCAGCACAATCTTATGTCGATAGCCACCTATGGTGATTTTCCCTGGATTGCAACTGTTTACTATACCTTTGACGATCATCTCAATATATATTTTCTAAGCGATCCTTCAACACTCCATGTAAAGCAGGTACTATCAAATCCTAACGTTGCGGTGTCTATTGCAGATAGTCATCAAGGAATTAGCTCAAAAAAACGTGGAATTCAGATTTCTGGAGAAGCACATCAGATATCACAAATAGCAGTAATTAAACACACTCTTCAATTATGGAAATCTGCACTTGGGGTGATTGACCCAACACTTACCCATAAAGTAGCAACGGGAAAAATGTTCAAGATCACTCCCAAAAGAATTAAACTGTTTGATCAAAACCTTTTTGATGTAGAAGATGGTAAAGAACCAGTATTGGAGATGTAATTATTCCGATATGATTAGACATCATTAACCGAAAATTATTCACTTACTTTCTTGAAGTATCACCTAAGATCGTATCACTCGACTTTCTTTCGAAAATATACTGATCTCCGCTCTGGTAATAAACCACATATAATCCTTCGCGAAGAATGACATCTCTCAATACCTTTATGTTTTCAATTCCCAAATGGTGATTGGGATTTTGCCCGTCTCGCGCATCAAGCACAATATAATCGGGCTTATGCAGGTCATAATCATCTCGAAGAATATATATTTCATCTCTGTGTAGAAGTCGAGAAGCGATATTGTTTTGTGTAGCTACACTTCCTTCAGATGGGAGATTATTAAGTAAATCATCTAAAAAGTAAAAGTTTTTGGTATGAGCGTAGAATGCCGGATGAAACGCCAAGATATAAGGTCCTTTATAGAAGTATATATTGAGAAACATCGATCCAATAATCATCGCACTTCCCATAACTATAGATAGGTATTTAGACGAGAATTTCTTTTGAATCATTATTATTCCC
>JAQBTX010000059.1 GCA_027624795.1 bacterium
CGGGATTCCATATCCCATGGCTTCAATAGGTGCGATGCCAAATTCTTCGTCTTGAGCGGCTATGAGAAATGCTTTTGCTCCGGCAAATACTTGTTTAAATTGTTCGTCAGGAATATGGTGCAAAAATTCCACCGTTGGACCAGCAATAGATTTCAGATATTCTTCATCTCTACCAATGCCGATCACCTTTAACGTGAATTTTGCTTTGTTGGCAGCACGTATCAAAACATCAATGTGCTTAGCGCGAGCCAATCTAGATAATGTAATATAGTATCCATCTTTTCCTGGATTCTTCCCCCGAGTACTCGGGGTCTGAATGACACGGGGCGGAATATCAACAGGAGGATATATTACTTCTGCGTCTCGACGGTAGAATTTTTTAATTCTCTTTTTTGTTTCTTCTGAATTTGCTATAAATACATCTGGCCGTTTCGAAGATTCGAAGTCCCATTGCCGTAAATAATGATTTACAATGTGTGCATAGATTTTAACCGGCCAATACTTTTGCCATTCTACAGCCGTCTCATATCCATATAAATATCGGGGAGGATGATGAAGATAACAAATATGTTTTGTGTTCTCATTCGTTTTAATTCCCTTACACATGTACCATCCAGAACTGGTTATCACCACATCATACTGTGAAAAATCAAATGACTCCCAAATGGCAGGTGCAAAGAATCGGAGCGGAGAATAGAGTTTTCCAAAAAAGGGAATCTTGCTTGCCCAGGATTGAACTATGGTTCGATTCTTAAAATGCTTGTTGTGGATGCCAAGCGCTTGGGGGTTGTAAAATGCAGTGAAAATATCAGCATCAGGAAACAGTTTGGTAAGTGTTACAAATACCCGCTCCGCACCACCAAATTCTTGCAGTTGATCATGCACCAAGGCGATTCTTTGCTTCATATATGTATTATACTGTACGTACTTATCATGAACATTATTCACGTCATAATCTTGGGAATCGTAGAGGGTATCACTGAATTCCTCCCCATATCTTCCACCTTTCATCTCATATGGACGAGTCGCCTTTTGAGCCTTCCTCAAAGTGATTTTGTCAAATTGTTTCAAGTGGTGATACAAGCAGGAGCTATAGGCGCTGTCATCTTACTTTATGGGAAAGAAGTACTTACCAATTTCTCTCTCATGAAAAAGCTCATCATATCGTTCATTCCCACCGCCGTTGTCGGGTTAGTGCTGTATGAACTTATTAAAGAAGTTTTTTTTGAAAGTATTATTGCAACAACCATTGTATTCATTATTGTTGGAATCCTTTTTATCATCATAGAGCGGCTCATCACATCGGGAAGAATTTCTATGAAATTAGATGTATCGAAACTCACCTACAAAGATGCGATTCTTATCGGGGTATTTCAAGCACTAGCAGTAGTGCCCGGAGTGTCAAGAGCTGGTGCAGTACTTGTCGGCATGATGATTCTTGGGTATCGTCGAGACGAATCTGCTAAATATTCATTCATACTTTCTATTCCTACCATTCTGGCAGCATCAGCATTTGATCTTATACAAATGCGCGAAGTAGCATTTGCGAGCGCAAGTAGCAGTGTACTATTACTATTTGGATTAGTAGTATCATTTATCGGCGCGTTGGTGGGAGTAAGGTGGCTTATTGGTTATTTACAAAAGCACTCGCTCGAGTTATTTGGTTGGTATCGTGTAGCAGTTGGTATAATTCTCCTTGCTGCACTCGTAGCTTAATCGGATAGAGCATCAGATTCCGGATCTGAAGGTTGGTGGTTCGAGTCCACTCGAGTGCACCCGTTGGGCCTATAGGTAAGTGGTATACCGATGCATTCGCATTGCATAGTCGCCAGTTCGATTCTGGCTAGGTCCACGATAATGAGCGGTGGAAGGGATTCGAACCCTCGACCTTCTCCTTGGCAAGGAGACATTCTACCACTGAACTACCACCGCTTCCATTCTATCCTACAAAATTTCTGTGCCGAGAGTCAGAGTCGAACTGACATCTGAGGTTTTTCAGACCACCGCCGTGACCACCTTGGCTATCTCGGCATTGTTATGCCATTTTGTGCGTCTGGATGGACTCGAACCATCGACATCCACTTTATAAGAGTGGCGCTCTACCACTGAGCTACAGACGCTTATTGTACCGTACATTATAGTATAAAACCAGTTATAATCGGTTTGATTTTTCCACAAAAAAATCATGCCAAAACACAAGGGTATGTATTGTGGCATGATAATGCCCAGCATTAGTTGATAATTAGTATCCTGCTGCTGCGCCCGTTACGTAAAAATTAGCAAATACGTATGCAGTTATTCCAATAGCAGAAACAAGAATAAATACGATTCCTGCTTGAATGAAAACACTGTCATGTGGATTATATTTCTTTGCCATGAATATTTCTTAAAATTATAATGTACATACAGAATACGGGAATTGAGAGGTGTTTGTCAAGCAGATTAAAAGAGATGGTGGTTCGTAATGTGCGTGCCATTACTTATGGTATTTTCTAGGATCTTATTGACATAAGATATTGTTTTAAGTTTTTCAATCAGCTTGGTGGCATGTACTTTCTGTACTAATATATGCATATCTTGACCAGTGTTTATGGTGAAATATGCTTCAAGTCCTTCTGTGCGCCATTTTTTTATTTCTTTCATAAGCTGCAAAGTACCTGTTGACCAGTATATGAGAGATGGCCGTGAAGTTATCATAATTGCATGAAGCTCAAGCGCTTCTGACTCGGTCAATTCGCCAAAAGCGGTAAAATCTTTGTTTGAAATATGTTGTTTCATTTCTTTAATCTTTTCTTCCATGCGACCAATCCTTTCAGTAAAAAATGGGCTTGAATGTGCACTTTTTTGACCAAAGCTTGTGGATACGTCTTTTCTTTCTTTACTTACTACTGCAACTATATCTTGTATATCCCAGTGATTTACTGGTGTAAACGATTCAGCAAACGATTCTTCACTGGTTGTTCCATCGTGCCATTGAACCCACCCATTGGGAATTGATCGGCATGCAGAACCCGATCCTTGGCGAGCAAGTATTGAAAGCTCTTTTTCATCAAGCTTTAATCCGGCGGCTGTTGCTGCAGCAACACTTAGCGCTGCAAAACCTGATGAAGAGGAGGAAAGTCCTGTTCCAGCAGGAAAGGAGTTGCGTGATACTACTTTTGCTTTGGTGCTTATTTTTGCCAAGGCGCGTATCCTATCTAGGTGTCTGGTTACCCGGACACCTTCAGTATCTATTTTTGCATCATCGATAGTCACTTCATCGGCATCTAGCCCATCTAAAAACTCTATCGTGGTGTGTGTGGAAAGGTTACTTAGGTTTACAGATATGCTTCCATTGGCGGGTAGGCGAAGTATCTCATCTTTTCGTCCCCAATATTTAATAAGTGCTACATTGGCCGGTGCTATAGCTGATATTTTCATTGGTTTTATTCTACTCGAACCCCGTCAGAATTGGTAGTTATAGGTATATGGGTTCCTCCAGCTAGTTTAATTGCTTCACTGACCTCCAACTCTTTATCAGGAGGAGAAAGCGCGATCATGCAGTCACCGCCACCAGCACCAGAGAGCTTTGCACCATATGCCCCCGCTTCTTGTACAGCTTTGTTTAACTTATCAAGTTCAGGACTACTTACTCCAAGCTTACTAAGGAGAAGTTGGTTGTTAGTAAAAAGATTACCAAGCAGTTTCATATTTGAGTTTATGAGTGCCTTCTTTCCTTGCTCAACAAGCAGGGTAATATCATCAAATAGCGTTGTTATACTAAGAGGATCATTTTCTAATTTCATTTGTATTTTATTTATGAGTGTTGTGGTATCTGCCTTTATGCCGGTATAGCCCACAATCAGGGGAAGTTTGGATACTTTAATAGGTTCAATTACTTTTCCTCCAGTTACAAAATATAACGTTCCTCCATATATTGCAGCAGCCACATCAAAACCCGAACCCTTTCCTTGAATGTCCAATACTGTTTTGTAAGAAAGATCAAAGAGCTCTTTATTTGTTAAGTGAATATCAAACAGTTCGCTCAGTCCTTTTATAGTAGCAACAGTAATTGCGGAAGACGATCCAAATCCAAACTTTGATGAAAAATCAGATTGTGATGTTATGTGTAGTCCACTGGTTACCTTGAATGTCTGAAAAAAGTTTCTTACGCCATATTCTACAAATTGAGCTGGTTTTGGAGTATTGAGTGTCAGATCACTTATAGCGCATTGATAATCAATCACTCCAACATCAGGTGCATGTAATGTAAGTTTGTTATCATCTGTTTTTCTCACTGTAACCTTCATACGGTGATCTACAGCTGTTACTAAACAAGGTAAATCGTATACTACTGAGTGTTCACCCATAAGCATGAGTTTTCCGGGTGCATATGTGGTGATGGAGTGCATAGAGGTATTATATCAGGAATGGTATTGTGTTATAATATCATAATATTATATTTTCATATTGTTATGCAAGCACAACCAGCTCAAGAAGAATGGATCAAGATTTTAAGTAATGGCCTCATCACTATTCCCAAAGCGTGGAGAGAGCAAACTGGTATTCGAGAAAAAGATATAGTGAGAGCAAAGCTCGTTGACAATAAAATCATTCTTGAGCCTCAAAATCAAGAGCCAGAATTGCGAATATTTAGTGATAAAGAAATTCAGAAATGGCTAGAAGACGACAAACTTCCAAAAGAGCTCGCTGATGAAACTAAAGAGTTTTGGTCAGATATTCCATGAAAAAAATCTTCA
Organism: bacterium; assembly: GCA_027624795.1. GTDB lineage: Bacteria > Patescibacteriota > Microgenomatia > UBA1406 > GWC2-37-13 > UBA1450. The sequence goes on from JAQBTX010000059.1 coordinate 4,740, forward strand.
TAGATTCTTCCGTGTTGATTGCTGCAATTGGATCAAAGCACGGCGCCTCTGGTTTGATTATAA